>NZ_JAQMTM010000171.1:0-43490 GCF_028331085.1 Anabaena sp. CS-542/02 | reverse complement strand
CTTCGTTTCCCAAGAATTGCGGGCAGCAGAAGACCCAGAGTTTGAAACTTTCTATACCAAAAACATTTTGCTGAACGAGGGTATCCGCGCTTGGATGGCTCCTCAAGATCAGCCTCACAAACAATTTGTATTCCCTGAGGAAGTTCTACCTCGCGGTAACGCACTCTAAAATAAAAATCTCATTCTCGATTTTTCATTCAGCCTCCGCTTACAAGCGGGGGTATTTTTTTTTGGTCTAACTAAAATTCTGTGTTATATTAGGTGGAGGTTAACAACCCAGAGCCATATGCTCTGCCCTTTTGATACTAAGACCGCTTAGGCAACAAGGAGGTGATGCCCATGATAGAAAGTAGTATAACCATGGGTCATCAGGTTGCAGTTAGCCGGCTGTGCGCCGGGGCTGTTCTCTAAAAGTTAGCCTTAGTCACCTTGAGAGACTAAGTTAGCTCAAGTCACTAGGCTAAAGATCGGAGTTCCTTCCGGCAGTCTGGTTGCAACCTGAAGACCCACTAGACCGCTCTGATATTAGATCAACTGATCTAAATCAGAGCGGATAGTTTTTTATGGGTATTCTCAAATTTATCAATGGTTTTTGGCTCAATTGAATATAAAAATTACGTTACAGTTAGTTTGCACATTCATAGCAACTAAACCTGTTGATTATTCCTAGATAATTGTGTTTTAGGAATCAAAGGGTAAAGTATCAGCAAAAGATAATTTAGTGCAAGTTGTAGGCAAAATGTAAACAGGATTTGTTCATATGGCACAATTACTAACTGAGGTAGAAATTCAGTCACAGTCCAGCCGTTTGTCAGGTTGGACAGTTACAGGTTCTAAATTGCAGACTACCCGCAAATTTAAAGATTTTATTGCCGCGATGGAATTTGTAAATAAGCTGGTAGAACCTGCTGAATCTTCCGGACATCATCCAGACATAGGAATCTCCTATAACAAAGTTAATATCACCTTGACAACACATGATGCAGGTGGCTTGACACAAAAGGATTTTGATTTAGCTGAGGTAATTTCTCAAATCAGTTAAAAGTTTTTTGCTCACCAGCTGTAATTATAGGTAATATCAATAGTTGAGACTAGCGGGGAACATATAATTTCTCGGATCGTCTCATTTTTTTAGATATTGGTGAGAGTTCATTAGGCTATGGGCTAATATCTTCTCATATACTTCAGGTGCATTATAATGGCAGGCTATAGAGTTTTGTATTTGCCTTGGTTAATCACATTAATTTAAGATTAATTTAAGTTTTGGATTAATAGGTTATTAACTAGGTAAAAACTAAACTTTTGATAATAGCAACTGTATCTCATGAATACAAAAATTGTTTAATTCTTGAGATAAATGCAGCAAAAATTATCTATACAAGGTGTGAGTTAAAAGCTAAAATGTCTAATATGATATTGCGGAAGTCCCTGGTGGTTGGTCCGGCAGTTTTGGGCGCAAGTTTATTAGTTTCAGGAACAGGAATCGCAGCGCCAATTACCACGACTGAATTCTCCACAATCCCACAACCAGCGGCTAGTGAATTGTCTCCAATAGCTCAGGACAGTGATGTTATTAACCAAGTTAATGACAACAGCAACGAAGCTAGGGAAAATACAATTCGGCCTCAAGTAACATCGGTTTCCGATTTTCATGAAGTAAAAACGACAGATTGGGCATTTCAAGCGTTGCAGTCCTTAGTTGAGCGCTACGGTTGTATTACAGGTTACCCAGATGGGACTTATCGCGGTAACCGGGTTTTAACTCGTTACGAATTTGCGGCTGGTTTAAACGCCTGTTTGGATAGGGTTAACGAGTTGATCGCCACGGCCACCGTTGACATGGTGACCAGACAAGACTTAGCTGTCTTAGAGCGGTTACAAGAGGAATTTTCCGCCGAGTTGGCAACTCTACGCGGTCGTGTAGATTCCCTAGAATGGCGCACTACTGAGTTGGAAGCTAATCAGTTTTCCACTACTACCAAGCTAACTGGTGAAGCAATTTTTGCTGTTACCGATGCCTTTGGTGATCGAGTTGGCGATAATAACAACGGTGTTTTTCAAAACAGAGTCCGTTTAGGCTTACATAGCAGCTTCACTGGTCGGGATGTTTTGACTACCAGTTTAGTATCTGGTAATTCTAATAACTTCAACCTAGGTAACGATGGACAACTCCCAGCGGGTGCAGATGGTTTACCGGCCATCGCCAAAAGCGGTGAAGGTATGCAAACATTTAACATTGGTAATACCGGTGCTAACAATGTTGAGATAGATAGACTCACCTATCAAACTCCCCTCGGTCGCGGTCAAGTTTACCTTGCGGCTCATGGTGGTAAACATAGCCACTATGCACCTGTTAATAACCCTTACTTTGCTGATGGTACAGACGGGGGTAATGGTGCTTTAACTACTTTTGCTGCTCAAAGTCCTATTTATCGGATTGGTGGTGGTGCAGGTCTTGCTTATACCTTACCCCTTGGTGGAGGTGGCCCTAGCAATAGCTCAGTAACTGTAGGTTACTTGGGATCAGAACCTAATGATCCCAGTCTCGGTTCCGGTATATTCCAGGGTAACTATGGCGCTCTGGGACAGTTTAACATGAACCTTGGCGATCGCGTGGCACTAGCAGCTACCTATGTACGTGGGTATCACGGAACAGGTTCGGCTATCTTCGATAGTGGGTCTAATGCCAAACTTGATCCTTTTGGTGCGAGTCCTTCGCTTCGACCCATTGTTGGTACTACTATAGCAAATTATGGTGGTATTAACAACCAAACAGGCGATCGCAGCCCCTTTTCCACTCAGTCTTACGGTGCTTCCGCCGCCTTCCGACCCAGTGAAAAGTTATCCATCAGTGGTTTTGTCTCCTATACTGATGTCGAAGGCTCTGGTGATAACGACAACAGCGAAGTTTGGAGTTATGGAGCCGGGATAGCTTTACCTGACTTTGGAAGAAGAGGTAACGTTTTGGGGATCTTCGCCGGTGCTCAACCCTACGCATTTGATAGAGTGCAAGGCTTAGAGAAAATTCCATACCAAGTTGAGGGCTTCTACAAGCATCGCATTTCTGATCACATCTCAGTCACTCCCGGAGTGATTTGGATGACTAACTCTGGACAGAACGGTAACAACGAGGATGTATTTATCGGTACTGTCAGAACCACCTTCAATTTCTAGAACCTGGTAAATCTGCTCAAAATTTCCACCTTAATTAATTGCGCCCCGCCATCACCCGGGGCTTTTTGTTGTCCCTTAAATTAAAGAGCAAACCCCAGTGGAGAACCGGAGTATACTAGAAAAAGTTAAGAGTCATTACTCTATTTAACTTTTTCTTGACCCCTTACTCATATTACTGCTTGTGGAACTATCATGTAAATCTGAATACGCCATTCTCGCACTCATCGAGATGGCAACTCATTATCAAAGCGGTGAACCGATGCAAATTCGCCAAATCGCCGCCCAACAAAGCATCCCCGACCGCTATTTGGAGCAGTTACTGGCGACTTTGAGACGGGGGGGTATAGTCAAGAGTCAACGTGGTTCCAAAGGTGGCTATTTTCTGACGCGGGAACCTTGGAAAATTACAGTTTTCGATGTTTTACAATGTTTGGAAGGGTTAGATATACGGACTTGTGAAGAAGACAGCAATCCTAAAAGTATAGATACTGCTGTGATTAAAGACATCTGGCAGGAAGCTTGTCAAGCGGCAAACTTAGTCTTACAAAACTACACACTTCAGGATCTTTGTGAAAAAAGGGATTCCCGTCGGCAATTGGATATTATGTACTACATTTAGTTTTCACAGATAAATAAATAGGAAAATCAGCAATAATTATGAAAATAGCCCGCAACATTACAGAATTAGTTGGTCGCACACCCCTAGTACAGCTGAACCGTATCCCCCAAGCGGAGGGATGTGTCGCCCAAATATTGGTGAAACTCGAAAGTATGAACCCCTCATCCTCAGTCAAAGACCGCATTGGGGTGAGTATGATTAACGCCGCCGAAGCAGAAGGCTTGATTACTCCGGGAAAGACCTTATTGGTAGAACCCACATCAGGAAATACAGGTATTGCTCTAGCTATGGCCGCAGCAGCTAAGGGTTATCGGTTAATTTTAACTATGCCAGAAACCATGAGCGGAGAACGCCGGGCGATGTTGCGGGCTTATGGGGCAGAATTAGAACTAACACCGGGAATTGAGGGTATGAGTGGCGCAATTCGCCGCGCCCAGGAAATAGTTGATACTACCCCACATACTTATATGTTGCAGCAGTTCCGCAATCCCGCCAATGCCAAAATACATCGGGAAACTACAGCTGAGGAAATCTGGTCAGATACCGATGGGCAGGTAGATATGATTGTGGCTGGTGTGGGTACAGGTGGTACAATCACCGGTGTGGCGGAAATTCTGAAAGCCCGAAAACCCAGTTTTCAGGCCATCGCAGTGGAACCAACCAATAGCCCAGTATTATCAGGAGGAATACCAGGCCCCCATAAAATCCAAGGAATTGGCGCTGGGTTTGTCCCTCAAGTTCTGAAAGTACAACTGATTGACGAGGTAGTTACTGTTACTGATGACGATGCGATCGCCTATGGTCGGCGTTTAGCCAGAGAAGAAGGGCTACTGTCGGGTATATCTACCGGTGCAGCTTTATGTGCAGCCATTCGGGTAGCACAACGAAAAGAGAATCAAGGGCGCTTAATAGTTATGATTCAGCCTAGTTTTGGAGAAAGATATTTAAGTACACCTTTGTTCCAAGACTTGGAAGCTAAAGTAGCCACTAGCATCAGCTAAATGTTACATTAAATTTATGGTCGATTCTAAACAAGTTTCTAACCATTACGAAACTCTCAAAGTAAATGCCAATGCTACCCAAGCGGAGATTAAGCAATCTTATCGCCGCTTGGTGAAGTTGTTTCATCCGGACAGTAATCAGGAAACAGCAGATAAAGAGCAGATTATTCGCATCAATGCAGCCTATGAGGTCTTAAGAGACAGTCAAAATCGCCGTCAGTATGACCAAGAACTGCAAGACAATTCGGAAAAATTAAATGGTCAGTATCAACAACGCCCAGGTCAACAACGTTACCAAACCACTAGACCAACAGGACGAGATGCTGATGAACAGGTTGAGGAATGGCTACGCTTGGTTTATCAACCAGTCAATGAACTGCTTGATCGGATTCTCTATTCTCTAGAAGATCAAGTTGAGGAACTAGCAGCGGATCCTTTTGATGATCATTTATTAGAGGAATTTGCAGAATACTTAAACACCTGTCGAGAAGACCTGAAGCAAGCCCAAGTTATTTTTCGTTCCCTACCAAATCCCCCCAGTTTAGCTAAAACAGCAGCTTATTTATACCACAGTCTCAGTCAAGTAGGAGATGGCATAGAAGAGTTAGCCTATTTCCCCCTAAGCTACGATGAGCGTTATTTGCATACCGGACAAGAATTATTCCGTATAGCTGCTAGATTACACCAGGAGGTACAGCCCCAATGGTAAATCAACAGTTGTTGATTTTCCCTTACCCAACATTGCAGAAATAGATTATTTAATTCAACAGTTAGTCGTTCCCGAAAAACTCAAACTCACTGAACTAGCTAAAGAACAACTCATCAAATCCTGTCAGGGTCTAAGTCGCGCCCGCATTCGTCGGGTGTTAGCCGCAGCCTTAGCCGCCAAAGGGGAAGTTAATCAAACAGATGATGCTTGTCGTGCCCCCATCTTGCCCAATAATACCATGCCATAGGATAATATACATAAACAGGAACAATCATCATGGCAGAATATCAAAAGATTGAATATCACATTGGCAAAGATGGCAAAATTGTGGAAAGGGTTCTAAATGCCACGGGTGCTAGTTGCGTAGAGACAACCAAAGCTGTAGAAAATTCTTTGGGAAGTATAGAATCTCAGAGGATGTTTTAAAAGTCAGAGAAGGCTAAAAATTATGCCAGCCGTCGAATCATGATACGAATCATAGCAACATAGATGAATGTCTCGGAAGTTTGAGGTAATCGTTCACAATCCTTGCTTAAACGGCGACACCAATTAAGAGGATGTTTCAAAAGTCTGAGGCAGTAAAAATTATGCCAGTCTTTTGACCATAATGCGAATCACTGTAACAAACCGTTACACAAAGTGCTGTATAGAAGTTGAGATGCGCTTACCCTGGATAACCACGACAGTTTACTTTGCCTGGAAGAAGTAGTATCAGAACTCCATCAACAACTCAGAGAAATTAACCCAGACTTAGAATTTCAATTAGCTTCCTATGCTATTTCTCCCATCCCCGGAACACCCCAAGGAGAAAACATTCGTAAATCAGGAATACTAGAAAGCAAAGGATTAAAAACGATTAAAACTTGGATAGATGAGAAAGGATGGTTTGGATTGATTTTGTGTTAAGATTCCATAAATTGATTTTGTTGATTTTTGAGATCCAAAAATGCAATAAAAACATTAAGTATCAGCGGAGATAATTATGATCTCAACATCTCATAAAAGACCAACAATTGGATTAATTGAAGTTCCTGCCACTGGATTATACGATGCAGAAGGGAAAAATTGGACTTCGTTATACAGACACCGTTCCTTAATCAGTAAACAAGTTTTGATTCCTGACTTGCAAGCAGGAGGATTTGATGCCCAATTAGTCAACCTCAGAGATGATAATTATAGTCAAGACTTTGGTGAAGTGTTCTGGAAAGGAATGACTCTGCGGAAAACTTATGTTGGTGGCAAAATTTCTGCCCTTGATCCTGAAGCTTTTGATGCTTGGGGCGTGACGGTTAATTTCTCTCAAGATCGTCAAGTTACCTGTATGCTAATTGAACATCTGGCTAAGGGAAATCGCCCCATTGTGGTTGGTGGTTCAGATGCTTTAGCTGAACCCCATCACTACTTAAAGGCAGGTGCAACAGCAGTTGTACAAGATAAATCAGGGGCAGCAAATTGGGCGCTGTTTGATTATGTATTGGGAAAAACGCCACGAGAAGAACTATCAGGAGTGATTTTTGCTGACGGTAAACAATATCCCAGAAAAACTAAAGCCAAAAGTCCAGAGGAGTGGGCTTTACCTTCTGTGGAAGTAGCAAGGGAATGTTTAGGAACACTTCCCAATGTTCAAGGAAAAGTACCTGTGGGTTCACTGGTGGCGGATATTGGTTGCGATCGCACCTGCGATTTTTGCATGACTCCTACTTACGGTACAGGTTATCGCAGAATGTCGCCAGAAACAGCCATCAAGTGGTTGACTATCCAAAAAGAAGCCGGGGCGGTTGCGATCAATATCGGTTCTGATCAATTTCTCGCCCGTGGTCTGTTTCCTGAAGGACGACAAGAGATTATAGAAATTACTAATGGTGCGCGGGAGATAGGTGTATCTCTGATGTGGCCGAATGGTTTGGAACTGAGGAAAACAACTTTGGGAAGTGGGCGTAACTACGAAAGCACTGATCTTAGACCTGATGAAGAACTGATTCAAGCTTTGTTTGGTTGGGATGGAAAAGTTGGTTGTCCTTTGGCTTATATCCCCGCAGAACGTCCTGTTTTTGGACGGGAAGCCTACAAAAAGTTGCTACCCTGGCAAGAGCATTGTACATTGATGAAATCCGTAGTTAGCACTGGTGTACCTGTTGTTACCTATGGCATTATTATCGGTCTTCCTGATGATGACCATGATGACTTATTACGTCTTGAGGAAGCAATTACAGACTTGGTAGATGAACTGGTAAAAATTAACCCTCAAGTAGAATTTCAGACTTCCTGCTATAGCATTATTCCTTTACCCGGAACTCCCCAAGCCTTTAATTTACGCAAGGCGGGATTGTTACAGTTTGAAGATAGTTGTTTATGGGGAGTATGGACAACAACCTCTAATACTCATCACCTAACTTATGACCAGGTTTCCGACTGGCAAATTCGTTTATCTAATATTCGCAGATCGCCAGCTGAATTTACTAACTATAATGGGGAATATTCAGGAATGGTCAGTACAGCTTCCTCTAATGACTCAAAAATTGTCTTAGAGGGTATTTGAAAAGTCAGGTATGTTGTAAAAAAGCTCTCTGGGTATAAGCTGTGATATAGATAATAAACAGCACCCAGAGATCGACATGAGTAAAGCTTACCCCAGTAACCTGACCCTCACACAATATGAATTTCTTAGAGACTTGATTCCAGAAGGGAAACCGGATGGTCGTGAACGTGAAGTCGATATGTGGGAAGTCCTGAATGCAATTTTTTACATCCTGCTAGAAGGAATGAGATGGCGATCGCTAATTGTGTAATTCTGTGTTTGCCACTCGCAAATAATTTTCTCGCTCTAGCCTCGTCAAATTCATCACTTGAACTGAGCGCAGCCGAAGTTACAGCACTTTACGCCCAACATCCTTTAACCCCAACCTATCCCTATCAACTTTTAGACAGGCTTGAACTGATGAGCGTACCCGAAGTTTCAGCTTCCCTTCTTCTGGGCACATCGTAGGTCATGAAATCATAAGCCATATGTGTATTAGGAAAAATCGCCCTGGCTTCACTGAGTAAATCTTTTAATTCGATGCTGTTACCGGGAGCATATCGGGGACTGAAATGAGTCATAATTAGCCGATGCGCCCCACCCATCAAAGCTGTTTGCGCCGCCATGGTGCTGGTAGAATGCAATCGCTCAAAAGCTAAATTTGCATCTTGATGGGCAAAGGTAGCCTCATGAATCAACACATCTGCATCTTGTGCTAATTCTACCGCACCATCAGCATAAATTGTATCTGTACAATAAGCTATTTTTCGCCCGATTTCTGTAGGTCCACATAATTCCGTACCCTTAATTACTCTTCCGTCGCTGAGTGTCACCGTTTCACCCCGCTTGAGTTGACCGTAAACCGGACCTGGGGGAATTTGTAAGGCTTTGGCTTTGTCTATATCAAAGGTTCCCGGGCGGTCTTTTTCCGAAACCCGGTAACCAAATGCTGTAATGCGGTGATGTAAAGGGCTACATCTGACGGTAAAATCATTATCTTCATAAATAATTCCCGGACGCACAACATGAACCTTGACAGGATAGGAAAAATGTGTATGTGAGTACCGGGTAGCAGCTTGAATATATTCATTTAATCCCGGTGGTCCGTAGATATCAACTCGTTGTACATTCCCAGCTAACCCGCAACTAGCCAAAAGTCCCATTAAACCAAAAATGTGATCACCGTGCAGATGGGTGATAAAAATTCGGGATATTTGACTCATTTTCAAGTCACTCCGCAAAATTTGATGCTGAGTACCTTCGCCACAGTCGAACAGCCATAGTTCTGCCCTTTGAGGTAATCTTAGCGCTATGCTCGAAACATTGCGCGATCGCGTGGGTACACCAGAACTCGTCCCTAAAAATGTGATCTGCACAGCGTCTTTTCGCTTTCCTTTGACTAAATTGTTTACTCTCTATCTTGACACGGTTTTTGCGAAAAATACAAAAGCCTGTATTGCTGGTGTAACTCCCCCACGGGGAAAAACCAAGTTTTCCCAGCATTTTCACAGTCAGCAGCGATGGTTGTAGTATCATGAGAATCACCGGTTACACCCATTCCCAGACCAGAATAACTAGCTCAACTAGATAATATTCAACAACCACTAATTACTCACCCGCTGGCTCAACTTTGTGATTTTTATCCGCTTTAAAGTAGAAGTCCAGAAGATGAAATTTACATTAAGCTGGTAAGTTGACTTCTCCCAACCTGTACTAGCGAGAAAGACAGAGCATGACAGGCATAATAGAATTTAAAAGTTCTTCTGAATTCTCTCTCGGTATGGAAATTGAGTTACAATTACTCAATCCCTATACCCTGCAATTAGTAGATGGGATTTTACCTTTGTTGGCACACATCCCAAAAAATTCTTGCATCCAGCCAGAGTTTCAGCAAGCCTCCGTTGAAATTAGTTCCAGAGTGTGCCACAATATCCACGAGTTAGAAACTGATATTTTAGCTATTCTTTCTCACCTTAAGCTGCAATGCCAGAATCTGGGTATGAATATCTGTGCATCTGGTACTCATCCATTTTGCGATCGCTTTACCAATGTTACACCCAGTCCCAGGTATCTCGCCCAAAAAGCCGCATCGGGCTATCTCGCAGATATGATGATGACCTTTGCTCTGCAAGTTCATGTGGGAATGCCATGTGGTGATACAACTGTAGATATCATGGGTAAGCTCCAACCTTATCTCCCCATTTTACTGGCCTTGTCTGCTAGTTCACCTTTTTGGTGGGGTCGTGATACTGGCTTTGCTTCTTATCGTCACCGCTTCCTATCATCATCGCGCACCTATGGCACTCCTGGGTTGTTTCCCACCTGGAAAGATTTTTGTCAGTTCTTTATTAGCTCCCAAAAAGCCGGAATGTTTCAAATTATCCGGGACATTCACTGGGATTTACGACCTCAGCCAGACTTGGGAACCTTAGAAATCAGAGTCATGGATGCTCAACCAACAGTAAAAGAGTCCATCATCCTAGCGGCCTTTATCCATTCGCTCATATTATACCTCTACCACTACCCCCAAGGCAAACACAGAGGATTTTTGTTATCCCCCCTACCTTGGTTAATGGAAAAAGAAAATTTTTTCCGAGCGTCTCGCTGGGGTTTAGATGCAAATTATATTGAAAATGAGCAAGGTGGCACTAGACCTATAGGCGATATAATTAAAGATATATTAGGTGCGATCGCCCCCACTGCTGACACTTTGGGAGAAAGTTCATACTTGCAACTACTGGCGCAAAGATTAGAAACCGGCCCTAGTTATACCCGTCAGCGACAAGTCTTTGAAAATACAGGTTCTTTAAAAGCCGTAGTTGCTTCTTTGGTGAAAGAACTAGAAGAGGAATTAACAACCTCATCTATAGATCCTCATCTATAGATGTAGACCCATAGAGACTTAGTGTGTAGGCATACAAGACTTTTGAGTTACAATATTTTCGTACAATATCACAGCTTACCCGTGGGTGTAAAACCAAGACAATGAATATTCAACAGCCAGACTACAATCCCAGTGGAGTAGGTGAAATTAATGGTAACATCTTTGGATTGCCATCGGACTATGAGTCTGCTAACTTGATTATCATTGCTGTACCCTGGGAAGTGACCGTATCCTATGGTGCTGGTACTGCCAAAGGACCACAACAGATTCTTGATGCTTCTGTACAAGTAGATTTATTTGATTTAGATCATCCCGACGGTTGGAAACAAGGAATTTTCATGATGGAAATTCCCCCGGATATTTTCCAAAAAAATGAATATTATCGTACCTTGGCAGCTAAAATTATTGAACGACTAGCACAAGGTCAACCACTGAAAAATACACCGGATTTAACTCCCGTCCTCACAGAAATTAATCAAGCAGGGAAACAACTCAATCAATGGTTATTCACCCAGTGTCAAACAGCAATCAACCAGGGTAAGCGGGTTGCAGTTATTGGTGGTGATCATAGTGTACCTCTAGGTTACTTCCAAGCCTTAGCTACCAAGTACCCCAACTACGGCATTTTACATATTGATGCTCACGCAGATTTACGCGATGCTTATGAGGGGTTTCAATTTTCCCATGCTTCTATCATGTTTAACGCCCTGAAAATACCGCAGATATCTAAAATAGTGCAGGTAGGGTTGCGTGACATTTCCCATGAGGAAGTGAACATAATTGACCAATCCCATGAGCGTATTATCCCTTATTATGACCCCATTATTAAGCAAAAATTGTACGCCGGTAACACTTGGCTGGATTTATGTCGAGAAATCATCAGTCATTTACCAGAACAAGTTTATATTAGCTTTGATGTGGACGGACTTGACCCTAAACTATGCCCAAATACAGGTACACCTGTTCCCGGAGGATTAGAATTAGAGCAAACCTTTTGTTTATTCCGAGAATTAGTCAAAAGCGGTAGACAAATTATTGGTTTTGATGTCTGCGAAGTTGGTAATGCGCCGTGGGATGGTAACGTCGGGGCGCGAATTGTTTACAAACTGGCCAGTTTAATCAACTAGAGAGCGCATTTCAATGGCTGACCCAAGGGTGCAGTACAGAAGGTCTAAGACTACCATGGGAGTTATCCCTATGGATCATTAGCCCGAATCCGCCATAGCGCTGCTTCCTCTCCCCATTAGGTGGGTATTTTTTTACATAATACAAAACTATTAGGTTACTTTCAAGCATTAGCCAATAAGTATCCCAAGTACGGCATTTTACATATTGATGATCACGTAGATTTACGCGATGCTTAACCACTTGGTACGTTAAGCATTTCTTAATGACTTAATAATAACTGCTTAATTTTTAACTTGCATAATATACCGGTTGACAGTTGACGGGCAAAATATAGCCCGCACAGATCATTGATTCAGTTGCACGACCCCATTACTGCAAGTTTAAATTCTGCTCAACCCACTATGTCTAACCTCATTTTTAACAACATCACCCCTCCCCTAGAAGGGATTAATGGCGTTCTCAAACTTGATTCACTAGGAGCCAACGCTGAGATGTCTGCCTACAACCCTGTAAGCGGTATCCTCTATACAGTCGGTGGTGGATCAGGAGCGATTGTGGTAAGTGATCTGACTGACCCATCTAACCCCAGAGCAGTGGCTGTGGCTACCCCGTCAGACAACAGTAATACCCTACAAAGCGTGGCGGTGTTTGGCCAGCTGCTAGCCGTGGCGGTGCAAAATCCGGTGAAGACGGAACCGGGCTTTGTGCGGTTCTACGACCTCAGTAATCCAGTGCTACCTGTGTTCCTCACTGATGTAACAGTGGGTGCATTGCCGGATATGGTGAAATTTAACAACGACGGTACCAAGCTCCTGGTGACTAATGAAGGTGAGCCTGATAATCAATACGAAATTGACCCCGTGGGTTCCATCTCAGTTATCGATACCAGCGCTTATCTTTCTTCCACACCCCAAGCACCCACCCAAGCCAATGTTCAAACCATCGACTTCAGCCCCTGGGAAGGTCGTAAGGAAGAATTAATTAACCGTGGTATTCGCATTGCTGGTCGTCCCGGTGTTACCACTACCTTAGCTCAGGACATAGAACCAGAGGCGATCGCCATCACTAGGGATGGTAACACAGCTTACATCTCCTTACAAGAGAATAATGCGATCGCCATCCTAGACCTGAGTACAAACACTCCACAAATCACCAATATATTCTCCGCAGGTATTCAGGATTGGGAACGAGGTCGCCCCAGTGCACAGAATTTTAACTACTCCCTGAGTTACGCCATGGGAGACAATAACCTCCCTGAAGGAGTTCTTGCGGGTGGACTCTCTGGACTGTGGTTTGACGGGGTAGAAACCATTAATGGACAACCACTTGACGTTTATTATTCCATCACTGATCGCGGTCCCAATGGTGACCTTGTGAATGGTAAGCGGCAATTCTTAGACCCCGATTTCCAACCCACCATTTACAAATTGGGGATGAATCGGGGAACAGGAGAAATTATAGAATTAGACAAGATTGGTTTAAATCGACAAGATGGTACACCCCTGACTGGACTACCTCAGCTGGCTGTCAAGGATGATATCCCCATCGATAGCAATAACCAAGACCTCCCCTATGACCCATTCGGTATTGACTCAGAAACCGTGGGAGTCTTTAGCGTCACCATTGAGGGGGTAGAACGTAAAATATTCGCAGTGGGCGATGAGTACCGTGGACAGATTGCTCTATTTGACTTTACCACCGGTAACTTAATTCAGCGGTATATTCCAGCAGGGCAAAAGGCGCTGCTCCAACTGCAACACGGTGGAGTAATCGGCGCAGAAACCATTGATAGTTTACCAGCTATCTACGGTAATCGCTGGCCAAACCGGGGAATTGAAGCCATGTCCTTCAACTCCAACAACGGACTCCTCTACGCCTTCATGCAGAGTCCCCTTGACAATATTAATCAAGAGGGTAGACCCTCCCGCAGCCGCTCAGAACTCATCCGCATCCTAGCTATTGATCCGGCAACAGGGATTCCTCAAACAGAGCATTTCTATCTCCTGAGTGGCCGTCCCACCCAGGACAAACTCGGTGATGCCGTATTCGATCCGGTCAAAGGTGTATTCTACGTCATTGAGCGGGACAGTAATCGCAATCTCAACGGACTTAAACACATCTATGAAGTAGATCTGCGTGGTGCCACTAATACCTTAGACATCACCTTAACAGATGGTTGGACTAACCTCATAGGTGTAGCCCAGCCCGAACTTCTCGATAATCGCCGCACCTTAGTAGATGGTGTTTACAGCATATCCACTGCGGACACTCTGGCTGGTGCTGGCGTTCGCCTAGCACATAAGGTAGAACTTTTTAATCTGCCCTCCATTGGCGGTACCTTAGCCTACGATAAACCAGAAGGTCTGGCTTTGCGGGATGACGGGGCTTTAGTAATTAACTATGACAATGACTTTGGTACTGAGGGTGCTAGTGGTAACAGCTTCACAGTTGTTACCTTTAACCGCATGGGGTTGGATAGTTCTGATCGCGATGGACCAAACGACACAAACATCTATAGGCCTCTCCCCGGATTAAAAGTTTACGGATTGACCATGCCCGATGGACTGGCTACCTACACGGACTCACTGGGACGCACTTTCATCCTCGCAGCAGGTGAGGGTGACTCCCGGGAATATCCCCCAGATCAGGGTAGTGTTTTTTATGACCTTACTAGGGCTAATAGTAGTACTCCTATCAATGATGTCCCTTTCCGCAACCATCCTGGAGTTGCACTCCTAAACCTCTCATATGATCCAGACCCCGGTGTCCGTACCCGACTCAATCTACTCAACAATTATGGTGATATTACAGGTGACGGATTAATCGACCAGGCTTACACTATCGGCTCGCGCTCTTTACGCATATTCGATGACCAGGGTAATGTTGTATTTGACAGCGGTAATGCCCTTGAAGAACTAGCCAATAGTCTGGGACTGATGGCTTCTAATCGTGATGATGACAAGGGTACTGAGCCAGAGATGGTGGAAGTAGTGACCGTTAATGGACGCACCCATGCCTTAGTAGCCCTTGAACGCACCACTACCAGCGTAGCGGCTGTTTTTGATATCACTGATCCATACAACGTGGTAGCAGCTGATCCCATCATTTTCCCCGGTGCCAATCGCATTGAGGGAATAGCTTTCCTCACCACACCCACAGGTAAACTCCAGGGAGTAATTGCCTCTAGTGAAGGTAACGATGTAGTGTCTGTATTTAGCTTCAACAATGCACCTATACTGACTAACCCCATTCTTGATCAGATCGTTCTATCCAATTCTAGTTTCACATTTACTCTACCTACTGATACCTTCTTAGATGTAGATGTAATTAACCCCTTTAAAAATTTAGTAGTCTTCGGTGATAGTCTCTCTGATACTGGTAACTTATACACTGCTACAGGTAACCTGTTCCCCCCACCGCCAAATTACCAGGGGCGTTTTTCTAACGGTTTAATTTGGGTTGATTATTTCGGCGGTGAGTTACAATTTGCCCCGGAAACTGTGAAAAACTTTGCCTTTGGCGGTGCTACAACCGGTGAATTTAGCAGTGATCCTCTATTACCCATTCCTATACCGGGATTACTCACCCAAGTTGACCAATTTATTGATTTAACTCGTACTACGCCTATTGGCGCAGATGGATTGTATGTGATTTGGGCTGGTGCTAATGATTTTCTATCGATTCCAGCAGATGTCAACCAAGCTATAACTAATGCTGTAAATAATATCAGTAGTGCCATCGGCATCTTAGCACAGTCAGGCGCTCAAGAGATTTTGGTGGCTAATTTGCCAGACTTGGGATTGATTCCCGCTTTGAGAAATACTGCTATTGCTCCAGGGGCTACAGCTATTACTACGGGCTTTAATACTGCTTTAAGTGCGGCATTAAACAACTTAGCACCCAGTTTGAATGTCAATTTATCTTTAATAGATAAATCTGCTTTACTGCAGGAAGATAACAGTGTCCTCCAGGAGTACGGTCTTGGTAATTATACAACTCCTCTGATTGACATAACTGACCCTGTATCTGCCGATGAATATGTCTTTTGGGATGACATACATCCTACTACTAAAACCCATCAATTCTTGGCGGAAAACTTGAGAAATCAACTGCTTGATCAGCGGCTGATTCCAGATTTCCTCACCTACTCAGCCACATTAGAAAATGGTGAACCCTTACCTTCATGGTTAACCTTTAATCCCGTTACTCGCACCTTTAGCGGTACACCGAGTAATGAAGATGTCGGTACTTTTGAGATCACCGTCACTGCTAGAGATACAGCGGGTATAAGTGTGGGTGATACCTTTTTATTTAGCGTTACCCCACAGACCTTTACCCTCCAACTGTTCCACTTTGCAGACCAAGAGGCGGGTGCTTCGGCCTTTATGGATATTCCGCGATTCTCAGCTGTACTCAATGCTCTCAAAGCAGAGGACTTAGACAATGATGGTATGCCAGGTTTCCCCAATACCCTTGTTCTCTCTTCCGGTGGTGCTTATATACCTGGTCTGTTCTTCAATGCTTCCCAAACAGTTTATGACGGTGTTGGACGGGGTGACATTCTCATTCAGAATGCTTTAGGAGTCCAGGCTGCTGCTCTTGGTAATCATGAATTTGATGCTGGGACGGGGGTACTCAGAGATTTAATCGCTGGGGATAATGCAGGCTTCCCCGGAAACGCCTTCCCTTACCTGAGTTCTAACTTAGATTTTAGCACCGATCCTAACCTGGCTGACCTAGTAGTTGCTGATGCCCAAGCTCCCCTACCTAACAGTATTGCGGCTAGTGTAGTCTTTGATGTCAACGGGGAAAAAATCGGGGTGGTGGGAGCTACAACCCCCACACTGCGGATTCTTTCTGCAAATAGCGGAGGTGTGACAGTTACACCCCAACCTTTTGATGTCAATCCCACTCCGTTCCAGTTGGATGCTTTAGCAGCGGAAATTCAATCTGATGTGGATGTGCTGTTAGCAACTAACCCAGATGTGGACAAAGTAATTTTGCTGTCCCATATGCGGGAGTTAGGGATTGAGTTGGAATTGGCGACCCGGTTGCGGTCTGTAGATATTATCGTAACTGGTGGGTCGAATACACGGTTAGTCGATGAGAATGACCGTCTGCGGGTGGGGGACACCGAACAAGGAAATTACCCCCTATTCACAACTGATGCTGATGGAAACCCCGTAGCTGTGGTGAGTACTGATGGTAATTATAAGTATGTTGGTCGCTTGGTGGTTGACTTTGACCATAATGGGGTGATTATTCCAGATAGCTATAACCCAAATGTAGGGGGGTCCTATGCTACGGATGCTCAGGGAGTCGCTGACCTGGGAGGTTTAGTTAACCCGGAAATTCAAGCAATTGTGGATAGTTTGCAAGATGTAGTAGTACAGCAGGAAAGTAATTTCTTTGGGGTTAGTTCTGTTTATCTGAATGGCGATCGCAATAGTGTCAGAAGACAGGAAACTAACTTAGGGAACCTGACGGCTGATGCTAATTTGGCGATCGCCCGGGATTTTGACCCAGATGTAGTGATTTCTTTCAAAAATGGCGGCGGGATTCGTAACAGTATTGGGCGAGTGGTCGTACCTACCGGTGCTGGGATGTTTGTCACTTTGCCTAATGAGGCGGTAATAGATGGTAATGGTAATATTGTCAAACCTGAGGGCGGTGTTTCTCAGAATGATATTGCTAACGCCCTGAGTTTTAATAATGGCTTAACTTTAGTCACACTCACCGCTGCCCAACTGTTAGCTATAGCAGAACATGGTGTCGCCTCTATCACATCAAATGATACTACTTCCCCCGGAAGCTTCCCCCAAATCTCCGGATTCTCTTTTAGTTTCGATTTGACTAGGGAACCTGGTAACCGGGTGAGGTCTTTAGCCATTGAGGATGAAACCGGGAAAGATTTGGATGTGGTAGTTAGAGCAGGGGAAATTGTGGGCGACCCTAACCGCACTTTCCGCATGGTGACCCTGAATTTTTTAGCTGGTGGGGGTGATGGTTATCCTTTCCCCCAAGGTGAGAGTGCTAACCAACTGGTTTTAGCAGGGGATGCTGGTGTTCCCCCCACTGGTAATGCTACTTTTGCACCTGATGGTACAGAGCAAGACGCCTTAGCAGAATACCTATTCCGCAATTTCTTGACTACTCCCTTTGGTCAAGCAGATACCTCCCGGGACTTGGATACCAGATTGCAAAACTTAGCTTTCCGAACCGATACTGTCATTGACCCAGTGTCAGAACTTGTCAGTGTAATTAATGGTTCCCCTAGTGCAGATGACTTGATTTTAACCAGTACCCAATCAGGTATTACGGTGTTTACCGGGGATGGAGATGACCAGGTAGATGGAAGTCAATCTGTTAGTAGTGCAATATATGGCGGAACGGGTAACGATACTATCTTGGTGGGTAGTGACAGCTACGCCAGTGGTGGCGATGGGGACGACACCTTAATGATTGGTGCTCAAGGACCTGCTAGGGGTAGCGTTTTAGATGGCGGTCGGGGTCAAGATACCTTGATGGTTGTGGAAGCCGACGGCGGGAATATCCTCCTGGGTGGGGCTGACCATGACACCTTACAGGTAGCAGAAGGACGGGGACAAATGCTGTTTGGTGGTTCCGCTCCGGATGTGCTGCGCTCTAGTCCAGATGGTCATAATCGCCTCTATGGTGGTTCCGGTGATGACCAACTGTTTTCTACCGTGGGCGATCGCCTGTTTGGTGGCGATGGTGATGACAGCCTCTACGCCGGACAGGGTGGTAACAATTTACTCTGGGGCGGTCAAGGTGCAGATAACTTCTGGTTAGTAGTTGGCGGTTCCCTACCCAATGCACCCAATGTCCTCAAAGATTTTCAACCAGGTATAGACCGGATTGGTATAGGTGGTATTACCGCCAACCAAGTTAGTTTATTCAGTCAAAATGGTAACAGCCTCATTCGGGTGAGTGGTACAGATGTCGCCCTCATCGAAGGGGTGAATTCAGCCCAATTCAATCTCAACGATTCCAGTCAGTTTGTCTTTGCTTAAATTCAGATCCCGGAATTTCTGTAAGAAATTCCGGGGATCTCCCCTTAACTAAACATGAAAATACTACCCCAAGGAGGTTTTACACCATGTCTGAATTTAGAATTAATCCCTATCTGCAAAATCCATCATCTCAAGGGATTTACATCAGCTGGTTTACCGAACA
Source organism: Anabaena sp. CS-542/02 (assembly GCF_028331085.1). Lineage (NCBI taxonomy): Bacteria > Bacillati > Cyanobacteriota > Cyanophyceae > Nostocales > Nostocaceae > Anabaena > Anabaena sp. CS-542/02. The sequence continues at coordinate 24,260 of NZ_JAQMTM010000171.1, read as the reverse complement.
AGATATACCCGGGAGATTAACCATAACCGGACCCGGTTTAAATAACCCTCTGGATTTAGTTAGTACCCCCACCTTTCAACCCATCTTGGCTTATACTACAGCTGAGAAAAATCAAAATATCTCTGGACTAGAGCCGGGTTCTTGGTTAATCAGTGATAATAACTATAAGCACAGTATAGATGTGCAAGGTTTATTACCAGGTCAGACCTATAACTACACAGTTACCCTGGGAGGAGAAACTTTTACCTCCACCTTTAAAACCGCCCCTAGTAATACAGACTGGTCTAGCGTTCGCTTTATAGCCATGTCTGACAGCGAAACCGAACCCCAGGGACGGTTAAGTAATCGGGAATGGCAACCGGGTGCTTTAGCCACTAACTCCATAGAACGCCCCGCACTTAGTAATAGTCAGTGGGCTGACACCTTTGGCACATCTGGCTCTGGGGCAAACCAAACCCTACGTTATGCCCTCACCGAAACGGAAGGCTACCGACAAAACCTAGCCGTAGTTAACAGTCGTCACCCTGACTTTTTGGTGATGCCGGGAGACTTGGTACAGGGAGGAGGCTATCAACCCGGGTGGGATGAATTTTTTAGACATAACGCCGGAGAGTTTGATAGCGGTTTATCTCAATACCCCATATTACCAGCTTTAGGTAACTGGGAGAACTTCGGCGCTCTCAATGGCGGCTATGGTACAGATAGGGATGGTCGATTTGGCCCTAAATTTGGGCGGGATAAGTATCATATTTACTTTGATGCCCCTGACAACGGCACTCCTGAGCACCGGGATAATTACTATCGCATTGACTACGGTCCGGTAACTATCCTTACGTTAGATAGTTCTAATGGGGAGCCCGATGACCGGCGCTCTAACTATGGTGGGGGAGGACAACCACCTAAAATTAGTGGTAGGGAATATACAGGACCGGGAACAGACACTCAGGAAAACTACACCCGTGAGCAGTATGAAGCCGCTGGGGGAATTGACTTAGCTGATTTCAATCCTGGTAGTATTCAGTGGAACTGGGTCATGGAGCAACTTGATGATGCTCGCAGCCAAGGACAAATTATTTTTGTGCAGTTTCATCATGTACCCTACAGCAGTGGGGAACATGGTCAACCGATGAATCATGTGCTGTCCACTGGACAAGCAGGAACACCCATGCGCCAGTACCATAGTATGTTTGAGCAATATGGGGTGGCTGGGGTCTTGTCTGGTCATAGTGAGATGTTTGAACGCAGCTTTGTAGATGAGGATGGCGATGGGATTGGGGTAAGCTACTACGATGTTGGGGTAGCTGGTGATGGCTTGAGGGGACAAAAACGGGATGGCTCCGGTTTAGATAAACCTCTACTTAATTATAACGAGTTTAGCCAGTGGACGGCTGACCAAAGAGAAGGGGAATTATGGCAACAGATTGACGGAGTACCACAACTTATTGATGGTGGTAAGCACTACGGTCACCTAGAAGTAAACCTAGAACGGTTAAACCCAGCGGGGGGAGCCAGTGCTAAAGTCCTCATGACTCCAGTCTCTGTTTTCCCTATCCTAGATGCTGAGTACAACTTAATCAACACAGAACGCCGGGTTTATGGCGATGAGATTTTGTTCTTAGCAGATACACAAGGTCGGATAGCCACAGCGCCTTTAGACCCTAATCCTTTAATTTTTGGTAGTGCGGAATCTGACGATATTGTTTTAAACCGTAACCAACCACTGAAAACAGTATTTTCTGGTAATGGGGATGACGTAGTTGATGCCAGCTTCGTCTCCTATGTAGAGGTTATAGGTGGCACAGGTAATGACACCATCATGGTAGCAAGTGTATCTTTCGCCGGTGGTGGGGATGGGGATGATACCTTAATGATTGGTACTCAAGGGCCTGGTAGTGCGAGCGTTTTAGATGGCGGTCGGGGTCAAGATACCTTGAGGGTTGTGGAAGCCAGTGACGCTAACATCCTCCTAGGTGGTGCTGACAACGACACCTTACAGGTAGCCGAAGGACGGGGACAAATGCTGTTTGGTGGTTCCGCTCCGGATGTGCTGCGCTCTAGTCCAGATGGTCATAATCGCCTCTATGGTGGTTCCGGTGATGACCAATTGTATTCTACCGTGGGCGATCGCTTGTTCGGTGGCGATGGTAATGATAGTCTCTACGCCGGACAGGGTGGTAATAATTTACTCTGGGGCGGTCAAGGTGCAGATAACTTCTGGTTAGTAGCTAGCGGTTCCCTACCCGATGCTTCCAATGTAGTCAAAGATTTTCAACTAGGTATAGACCGGATTGGTATGGGTGGTATTACCGCCAACCAAGTTAGTTTATTCAGTCAAAATGGTAACACGCTAATTCAAATTGGTGGTACTGATGTCGCCCTCATAGAAGGGGTGAACTCAGCCCAATTGAATCTTAACGATTCCAGTCAATTTGTCTTTGCTTAAACTAATTTCACCCTGATTCCCCCCACCTTGAGGGGGTTAGGTGAGTCTCGGACTTCTCACCACAAAATTCTCATGTGAGTACAAACGTTCCGACGGAACGTGTCTACCTATAGAAGTCCGGGATTTCCCATTAACTAAAGTAGTTTCTTTGACCTGGTGTTATCAGCCAGTTGTTAATTCAACTCAAAACAGGACATCTTTAAAATGAGCATTCTTTTCATTAACTCCATTACTGATAACAACATTGTCAGTTCAGCAGAAGCTCAAACTGGCTTTAATATCACCGGCGGCGGTCAGCCCGGAGCAACAGTACGCCTGACCTTTGATAGTGGCCGAGAATTAGCAGGTGGTAACACAACAGTAGTAAATCAAAATGGTCAATGGTCAGTCCCAGTTGTGGCTGGGGATGTCAAAGCCTTTGGTCAAGGGATGGAGAGGGTTACCGCCTTTCAGATCCTTGATAATACTTCCTTACAAACTTTTCGGACATTCACAGTAGATGCAATATTCATAGATGACCCTGTTATTGACGTCATCACCGACACAGCCATTATTGATGCAGCAGCTACAGCTACCAGTTTGACCGTTACCGGTACAGGTAAACCCGGAGCCACATTGATTTTAGGCTTTACCAGCGGACTAACCTTGACCGGAAACAGTACAACCATTGTCAGGGAAGACGGTACTTGGTCTGTAGATATTGCCGTAGCAGATATTTTTATCTTTGCTCAAGGGGGAGAAGTATTAACCGCGACTCAAATCGATAGACAAAGTATCAGCTTACCAACTACACAACCCCTAGTCAACCAATCAGGGTTTACCCGCATATTTGATACTGACGGTGATGATGAACTTTTTGCTCCCAGTACAGGCAATGCTCAGGTATTTGGACTAGAAGGTAATGACATTCTTGATGCTACCCCTAACCTATCAGGACAGGTCATTTTATATGGAGGTCCAGGTAATGACACCCTCATCGGTGGTAATAACCATACTCTCTACGGCGGTGATGGGGATGATAACTTATTAGCCGCCGGCAGTCTTGGCCGGAATATATTATATGGTGGCCCTGGTAATGATCTTCTGATTGTTGTCGAAGGTAGCCACAATCAACTCTATGGGGGAGCCGGTAACGACAGGTTGATAGTCTCAGACGGTGGTGGGTTCAACCGTCTGTACGGCGAGGAAGGAAACAATATTCTAGATGCTTCTAGCGGTACTGGGAATAATCAACTGTTTGGTGGAGTTGGCAATGATATCTTAATCGCCGGAGCCGCCACCGATGAACTGTTTGGTGGTGCAGGAAATGATCAATTATTTGCCGCTAACGGTGGTATTCTCACCGGGGGCAGCGGTGCCAATACCTTTTACCTCGCCAATAGCTCCATTCCTTCCCAACTTACTATTATTACGGATTTTAAACCAGGGGGCGATCGCTTAGTAGTTGCTGGTCTACCCGCCCTCACAGCCGTCAAGCTAATTGAGGAAAATGCAGACACTATTGTTATTGCCTTATTATCGGACACAGAACTCCCCCTGGCTTTACTCCAAGGTATTCAACCGACTGCATTAGTAGCAGGTCGTGATGTCTTTTCTCAGACAGAAAGTCTTTTAGAACCCATTAATCTTGTGATTAGGGAAACCTTCCAAGTCACGAGTTTTGAGCAGAACCCCAGTGGCTTTGTCTTGACATTCAATGATGACCTTAATCTCAGTGTCCTTAACCTGTACAGAGGATTAGACCTAGCCAATCCACTCGCCCCGGTTACTGATTTACCAGACCTGATCCTCACCGATAGTGCCGGAAATATCATCAATGGTTCACTCATTTGGGACCAAGGCAATGCCAACACCCTCACCTTTGTTAAAACAGGTGACATTCTAGCACCCGGTAATTACACCCTGACCCTGGAGAGCCGTAGAGATGGTTTCGTTACCACGAATGGACGCTTACTCGATGGTAATGAAGATGGTTTCTCAGGTGGTAACTTTGTTCGGGAATTTACCGTCAATAGCCCCACAGTACCAGTCCTCACCTTACCTGACTTTAGCCGTGCCCCTGGTCAAGAGGTAAACAGACCTGCTGGTGGGGGTCAATTCGCTCCCCTACCCATCCGCATCACCAATCCCGGTGGTGTAGACAACATTAGCTTTACCTTGCAATATGACCCAGACCTGCTAGTTGTTAGAGGAGCAAATGTAGTCGCATCCGGTTGGAATTTCACCTCTAACCCCACCATCGATCCTTTAACAGGACGAGCTGAGTTTACTCTCAGTGGATCTGCCCTCAATGCTAGTACCGACTTAATCACCTTGGATGCTCGGGTTCCAGGAACTGCAACCTACGGTGCTAAAGGTGTACTGCAAATACTTCCCGGTGCAGGCTTAGTAGGAGACAGTGCGGTACAACTGGTAGCATTAGTAGGAGACACCACCAAAACTCAAGAGTATCTTGCTGTGGATGCGTCCTTAATTTCTCGTGTCAATGTGGGACTGGATACAGGGTTTAGAGCCTTCCCCGTGACTGATCCTCTGATTATAGGAGACGCTACAGGCGACGGAAGATTAGACGCCGGCGATACAACCTCTGTGCGCCGAGCAGCCGTGGGACTGTCTAGCCCATTCCTACCACCATTGGTTTAAAAAGATTGAGATGGGGCGGTTTGACCGCCTCTATTTGGTTTAAATTCCCGTTGTAATTAACGTGAGTCTTCACAATTCCCAATCCTATGCTTGAGTATGCAGAGAATTATTTATTGACACTCCCCCGAGCGGGAGATTCTTGCTTCTTAGAGGTTGTTTGATAAGTTTTCAACAGGTAATTTTTATCTTAGGGAACACCGGAACACCGGAACAGGGGATGGGGATTGGGAAGGATTGGGGAACACACAAAAAACAATCAAATCCAGTCCCCTCCCCTTACAAGGACAAGACTTGGTGGAAAAGGTGGACAAGGTGACAAGGGAGAAAAACAGTACAAAGTCTGTATTTTTAGTAAGAAAAATAGCCCCTTAAAAGATCATTGCCCGTATAAAATCTTCCTTGTCCACTTTCCTTCCTTGTCTTCCTAGTCTTGCCTTCACAGATCATATTAAAAACCTACCCTTGCAAGGAGAGGGAGGGGTCAAATAATATTCGATAGACTAATCATGACTTGACAAACATCCTCTTAGAAACACGCTTTTTGGTACAAGTACCAACGAGTCTTACTGTTTCTCCACAAGCATAGATTTTCGAGCACCAGATGCAAAAATCATCGCCACTTAATGTCATTTGGCTGTTTCTGATTGTTTGCGCCACAGTACTAGCAGCTGATAACGGAAGTCTCTTGTTAAAAATAACACGGGCTAATTTGGCAGCAAAATTTAAATTGAAAATTATCCTTTACTTAACTATTCCTTAACTAATTTGCGTTATTCTCATGGGAAATTTGGTGTTGAAAAAATAACAACTACAGTGACTATCACAATTAGTAATCTCGCCAAGATTTTTAAAGGTAAGACAGCAATCAAACACGTATCCTGCCAAATTAATGCAGGAGAAATGGTCGCACTAATTGGTGCGTCTGGATCGGGTAAATCTACACTCCTACGCCACATTAATGGACTGCAAATTGGAGATGCAGGCCAAGTTGATGTTTTTGGCAATACTTTACAAATTCAGGGTAAATTACACTCTAAAATTAGGGTGTTACGTAGTCAAATAGGCTGTGTATTCCAACAGTTTAATTTAGTTAATCGGCTCACAGTTATCGAAAATGTTTTAGTTGGTAACTTAGCAAGATTATCCCCCCTACGCTCAACGTTACATTTATTTAGTAAAGAAGAAAAAATTAGCGCTTTGGCGGCACTAGAGCAAGTAGGGATTATTGAACACGCTTATAAACGTGCATCTATGCTTTCTGGAGGACAACAGCAACGAGTAGCGATCGCTCGTTGTTTAGTACAGGGAGCGAAAATCATTCTGGCTGACGAACCCGTTGCTTCCCTAGATCCTGAGTCAGCGCGCAAAGTCATGGAGTTGTTGGTACAGTTAAATCGCCACAGAGGAATTAGTATAGTCGCTTCTTTACATCAAATTCAAATGGTGCGGAGTTACTTTGAAAGAGTTATCGCTCTCAAAGATGGAGAAGTGATGTTTGACGGTGCAACTGTAGAACTTGATGATCAGAAGCTGAATGCAATTTATGGTGCAGCAGCAGAAGAACTGGTGATGCGAGGACATGGAGAACTACTCATATAATCCTCATAAATAACCACAAATACTAAATGTTTAATTCACCGAGGAATAAACTATGAAACGCAGATCATTTATTGAAAATTCCGCTTTATTTGGTGCATCTTTAGTAGGCACTCAAATAATATCTACTCTTAACAACAACTGGATTAAACCGGCCCAAGCACAACTTAAAGAACTCAATTTTGGGGTCATATCTACAGAATCTCAATCCAATCAAAAACCTCTTTGGGAACCTTTTATTGCCGCTTTATCCAAGTCTATAGGTATTCCCGTTAAAGCCTTCTATGCTACTCAGTATGCAGGGGTCATTGAAGCCATGCGTTTTGGTCAAGTACATATAGCTTGGTATGGTGGTAAATCCTATATTGAAGCTGCTAGAATTGCCAACGCAGAAGCCTTTGCTCAAACTATAGCTACTGATGGTAGTAAAGGTTACTACTCTCATTTAATTGCCAACAAAAGTAACCCCATCACAGCAGCAGCTAAAAGACAAGGCGGCGATAAGTATGTTCTGCAAAATGCTGCTAAATTGACTTTTGCTTTCAATGATCCTAACTCTACTTCCGGATTTTTAGTACCGAGTTACTATGTATTTGCTAAAAATAAAGTTGACCCCAAGAAAATTTTCAAACGGTTAATTTTCTCTGGTAGTCACGAAGCGACAGCCTTAGCAATAGCCAATAACCAGATAGATGTAGCTACCAATAATAATGAATCTTTAGAGAGATTAGAAAAAACCAATCCCTCAGCACGCCAAAAAATTGAAATTATTTGGACTTCACCCATTATACCTAGTGACCCGATTGCTTATCGGAGAGACTTACCACAGGATGTTAAGAATAAATTACGGAATTTCTTCTACAATTTTAAAGACAAGAAAATCCTAGAACCTTTACAGTGGTCAGCTTTAGTTCCAGCCAATGATAAAACATGGAATCCTATCCGGGAATTAGATATTGCTAAACAAGTTTTAGACTTAGAATCTAAACCTAATTTGAGTAGTGCCGATAAGAAAAAGTTGAATGATTTGAACAACCAACTACGAGCACTGCAAAGTAATTAAAGGTAGTTAATAGCCATAATTATTTGTCAAATTCATGGGCTGTTGACTGTTAGCTGTCAACAGACACTACTTAGTGTATGTAAACAACCGCTACGCTATCACAATCATTGTGTATAATCCTCAATTTCTTGATCCAACAAACAATAACTGATGAACAGAAAATTATTCATTCAACGGGCTGCTTTATTTATTATCACTTTGGCAACTGTCAAGGGACTTTCAGCCTGTAGTTCTACTCCTGAGAATAGTAGTGCAACCATCACAGAAATTAACTTTGGTGTTCTATCTACAGAATCCCAATCTAATCAAAAACCTATATGGGAACCGTTTGCTGCTGCTATGTCTAAAGAAGTTGGGATTCCCATTAAACCCTTCTATGTCACACAGTATGCGGCAGTTGTAGAAGCCATGCGCTTTGGTAAAGTTCAGGCGGCTTGGATGGGTGGTAAAACTTATATTGAGGCGGCAAAAGTTGCCGATGCAGAAGCTTTTGCTCAAGTTGTAAGTGCAGATGGTACTAAGGGGTATTATTCTCATTTAATCGCTAATAAAAATAATCCCATCACACAAGCAGCAAAAGCAGTTGGTGGCGATAAATATGTGATTGAAAAGGCGGCTAAGTTGACCTTTGCTTTTAATGATCCTAATTCGACATCTGGGTTTTTAGTCCCCAGTTACTATATCTTTACGCAAAATAATGTAGACCCGAAAAAAGCTTTTAAACGTTTGATTTTTGCTGGTAGTCATGAAGCTTGCGCCATGGCGGTAGCTAACAACCAGGTAGATGTCGCTGCGGTCAGCAATGAAGCTTTGAGTCGTTTAGAAAGAACCAATCCCAGCGCTAGAGAAAAGATTGAGATTATTTGGCAATCACCTTTAATTCCCGGTGACCCAATTGTTTATCGTAGCGATTTACCAGCAGATATCAAACAGAAATTACAAAATTTCTTCTATAACTACAAAGATGCTGAAGTTTTAACACCATTTGAAATTGCTGGTTTTGTCAAAGCTGAAGATAAAGAATGGGACACAATTAGAGAATTAGAGCTTGCTAAAAAAATCCAAGAAATTCAAGCTAAAGAAAACATGAGTGAGTCAGAAAAACAGCAAAAAATAGCAGAACTACAAAAGCAATTGCCAGAAAATCAATAAAATCAATAAAATTACCTTTGATTAATAAAAAATTATGTCACGCAATCAGATAGTTACTAATGCATCTCCCACTGTACTCAGGATGTTAGAACAAGAAGCAAAATTTTTGACTACTAAAAGAGTTTTGTTTCTGCTAATCATCGGTGGTGCATTGATTTTTGGTTATTATCAAAGTGAGTTAAACTTCCCTGTACTTTTACAACGGGGCGACAACATTGTGGAATATGTTGGGGGGTATTTTCCGCCGGACTTTGAAGACTGGAAGTATTATTTGTCAGAGACGGTAATTACTATATCTATGGGGATTTGGGGGACTTTAATGGCTGCTTTAACATCTGTTCCCCTGTCTATCTTGGCATCTAATAATATGTGTCCCGGATGGATTGTACAACCTACGCGGCGATTATTGGATGCTATGCGCGCTATTAATGAAATAGTCTTTGCGTTAATATTTGTTGTCGCTGTGGGTTTGGGGCCCTTTGCTGGTGTGTTGGCTTTATTTGTCAATACAACAGGGGCTTTAGGTAAATTGTTCTCAGAAGCCGTAGAATCAATTGAACCCGGTCCGGTGGAAGGAATTAGAGCTACTGGGGCGAGTTACATTCAGGAGGTTGTATTTGGAGTGATTCCCCAGGTTATGCCTTTGTGGACTTCTTTTACTCTCTATAGATTTGAGTCTAATATCCGTTCTGCTTCGGTGTTGGGAATTGTGGGCGCTGGTGGTATTGGTGTTTCACTATATCAAAGTTTTGGTAGTTTTCAATACCAGAAGGTCTGTGCAATTTTAATTATTTTGGTGTTTGCTACTAGTGTTATTGATTTGTTGTCCGCTAGGGTAAGAAGGTTGCTGGTTTAGCTGATGTCTAAGTCATTCTCAAAAAATAACTCCATGCGATCGCCCCGCAGCCGAGTTACACCATACTCAATTATGTTACCAGTATCATCGACATTCACCGACTCCGCCAACAAAATCGGTTGATTTCGGGGTAACTGTAACCATTTTGCATCTTGAGGCTGGACTAAACGAGCCGAAACACAGGTACTGCGGCGGATATGGTCACATCTATATACTTGCTGTAAAAACTGAGATATTGATTGCTGTGCTTGTAATATCTCAATGTTTTCTGGATTTAACAAGTCTGGGAACCGCTTTAAGGGAAAATATCCAGTACCGACGCTGATGGGTTCCTCATCTGCTAAACCTAAACGTTCAATTAACGCTACTGGCTCACCATAGGCAATTTCTAATCCTTTAGCAATGGCATGGTCAGCGGGTACTTCTAAAACACGTAACAATTGAAACCTAGCTTGCCAGCCTTGAGCTTTCAGGGTTTGATTGTAACGTACACGCTTACCAATAGCATAGCGGATGGTTTTGGTGGCGACAAAAGTCCCCTTTCCCCGGTCAACTCGTAACCATCCCTCGTTTTTCAGCAGGGCGATCGCTTGTCGGAGGGTATGACGATTCACCCCAAACTGTTCTGCTAACTTGGTTTCTGTGGGTAGTTGCTCCCCAATTTCATAAACTCCTTGATGAATATTTTCTCGCAGCATATCGGCAATTTGGATATAAATCGGCATTATTTCTTTTATGTATCAATTTCAGATTGTCAAGTTGTCAAAACTGGGTTAATCTATTAATGTCTAGATGTATAGACAAGGTAAGAATAGTTTAAAAGTAAAAATCACTGAATGTCAAATATAGTAACTGATTTACCGGGCTTTTCCGACTCCATTCATGACGCGCAACAGACATTTAGGGCGTTGCTCAGTGCTAATGCACGACCTGGGAGACCTGAGAAAATCACTGCTGTGATGAGTGTACCTAGGGCTATGGTGCGACTTCGCTCACCGACCAACGCCACGCCATCGCCACCGGGATTGACCCCTGCTTGTGGGGCGGCTTGCTTGACCTTGCTAGATTTGGACGTTGCACTATGGCTACAGCCAAGTTTTACAACTTCCGTGAAAAATTGGCTATTGTTCCACACCGGGTGTTGCTTAACGGAATACCCAGACCATGGGGACTTTGCTTTAATTGAAGATTTGGCAGGTTTACCAGAGCTATCTATTTTTAACATGGGGACAGGAGAACAACCGGAAACGTCTACAACTTTGTTAATACAGGTGGAAAGTTTTGACATGGGACAACCTGTAATCTTGACAGGGCCGGGAATTTTAGGAGAACAGGTAATCGCTCCTTTGGTTCCTCAACATTTTTGGGACTTCTGGAGGGAGAACCACGGAGCCTATCCCCAAGGAGTGGATGTATTTTTATTCACAGAAGATTTAGTCATGGGATTACCACGCACCGTGAGAGCGGAAGTTGTATTATGAGTCTGGAAATTTGCCTGGCTGACCGTGACGACTGGCTGGTATTAAATCAGTTGTATGCTGATATGGATGGAGAGTTACCTTTAGAGAGCCATCGCGCCGAGGAAATTTTCACACAAATTACCCAAACTCCTAACTACTATATCTATGTCGCCCGTTTAAATCAGCAACCAGTAGGAACCTTTAGCTTAATATATATCCCCACGATGATGCACCGGGGTTACCACAAGTTTGCTGTCCTGGATGCAGTGACAGTAATTTCCTCTATGCGAGGACGGGGAATTGGTAGCCAAATGGTGAAAGCAGCAATACAACTGAGTGCGGAAGCTGGGTGTTATAAGGTGACCCTCTCATCTAATTTAAAACGCGATCGCGCCCATCAATTCTATCAATCACTGGGATTTGAGCAGCATGGCTGGAGCTTTAAATGCGTAGTCCAACCCCACAACACAATAAATTTTTGAGTAAGGTAAGTCAGTGACCACAACAAAAGTTGCTATCCAAGGAGTAAATGCCCTCACTCCCCAAGGATGGTTAAAAGATGCGACGGTTTTAATTGAAGATGGACAATTTACCAAGATTAATCAATCAATAACTCCACCTGGGTTTGATCTGGTCAATGGTCAAGGACTCCAGATGCTACCTGGAATTATAGATTTACACGGTGATGCTTTTGAAAGAATGATTTGTCCCCGTCCTGGGGTTAACTTTCCTCTATCCATAGGGATGGTAGATAATGACCGGAATCTTTTAGCATCGGGTATTACGACTTTTTACTGCTCTATCACCGACTCCTACGAACCAGGTTTACGTAGTCGAGAATCTGCTCGTAATTTAATTAATTTTATTCAAAGAACAGGAAAACAAGTTTTAAATTGCAATCATCGCATTCATATCAGACATGAACAAGCCAATACCGCAGAACATCAAGAATTGTGTGACTGGCTAGAATCAGGTCAAGTGGATATTTTATCCATCAACGACCACCTACCACCGCCAGGAAACGAAAAGAGATTACAGCGATATCTCAACAGTGTGAAACAAAGATCATCTATGTCCATAGAAGAAATCGCCGGATTAATTAGCCAAGTCAGAGAACGGCGAGAAGAAGGGGACGCACAACTAGATAAACTAGTGGAATTAGCACACACTTACAGTATTCCCCTAGCTTCCCATGATGATGATAGCCCAGAAAAAGTAGCACTCAGTCAACAACGCCGAGTAGCGATCGCCGAATTTCCCGCTGATGTAGACTTAGCTGCGAAATCTCAAGCATATGGTGCAGCAGTCCTCATGGGTGCGCCTAACTTAGTGCGTGGAGGCTCCCACCTGGGTTTAATGAGTGTAGCTCAAGCAGTTGAACATAATGTTCTCGATTGTCTGTGCTCAGATTATCACTATCCTTCCTTGTTTTATGCCCCCTTTAAATTACAAGAGTTGGGGTTAATGTCTTTTGAGGAAGCATGGAAATTAGTTTCCGAAAGACCAGCTACAGCTGCAAGAATTGGCGATCGCAAAGGTAAAATTGCTCCGGGTTTAGATGCAGATTTCCTGCTGATATCTCCTGACAATCCTTTACCCTCTAGCATTTCATCTGTTTATATCCTCGGAAAAGAAGTCGCTCGATATCAAAGGAAATGACTATGGAACCAACCATCAGCAGTATTGTAGATTTATTCAATCAAAAAGGGTCACAGTTGTATGGTGGAGAAGGGGTAACCCAGTTGGAACACGCGTTACAATGTGCCACCCTGGCGTCAGCATCGGGTGAGAGCGATGAATTAATTACCGCTTGCTTACTCCATGATTTAGGACATTTAATTCATGACTTAGGAGATGATCCGACAGCCATAGGTATAGACGACCAACATGAATATCGCGCCATTCCTTTTCTGCGGCGAATATTTAGCCCAGCGGTCACAGAGCCAATTAGGCTACACGTCTTAGCTAAACGGTATCTTTGCGCAGTTGATGCTGAATATTGGTATAGTCTTTCCATCCCATCGCAACGCAGTTTAGAACTACAAGGGGGGAGATTTTCTCCTCAAGAAGCAGAGGAATTTATTCAGCGTCCCTACGCCCAAGATGCAGTGCAGTTAAGGATTTATGACGACAAAGCCAAAATTTCCCATCTGTCCACACCCGATTTAAATTACTTTATTAAGATTCAATGCAAAACTTGAATACAGCTACCGTCAAGGAAAGACAAACTTGGATGGCCACACTCGCCAAAGCTGATTTAACAGAATTAGAAAAATTAATCAACTTAGAAAAGTTACCTAGTTATAGTTTTTTACGTTCCCCAGAAATTGGTTTAGTTATGGTTCAAGGACGCGCTGGGGGTACAGGAAAACCATTTAACCTGGGGGACATGACTATAACTCGCTGTGTGGTGCTGCTAGAAGGTTTAGGAACTCAGACGGACATCACTGGATTTGGTTATGTAGGTGGGCGATCGCACCGTCACGCGGAATTAGCTGCGTTGTGCGATGCTTTACTACAAACTCCCCAATGGTATGAGCAAATTCAAGCAGAAGTGATTCAACCACTGCAAACAGCATTAGCTCAAAAACAAGACCTTCAACAACGCCAAACCGCTGCTACGAAGGTTAACTTTTTTACTATGGTCAGGGGTGAAGGGTAGGGTCAAAAGGATAAAAAAGAGTAAAAAAAAGACTTAAAAAAAAGAGTAAAAATATGCCATACGTTGCCGTCAAGGGTGGTCAACAAGCAATTGAAAATGCCGAGAAATTACTGCAAAATAAGCGCCGGGGGAATCCGGTAATTCCCGAACTCACCCTAGAGCAGATTGAACAACAATTAACCCTAGCAGTAGAGCGGGTCATGTGCGAAGGTAATTTGTATGACCGGGAATTAGCAGCTTTAGCGATTAAACAATCTTGGGGGGATTTAGTCGAAGCAATCTTTTTACTGCGCGCCTATCGGACAACGCTACCACGGTTCTATTACAGTCAGCCCCTCAACACCGGTGAGATGCAAATTCAAAGGCGAATTTCTTCTATATTTAAAGATATTCCGGGAGGACAAAACCTAGGACCCACCTTTGACTACATTCACCGCCTCCTAGATTTTAAACTCATTGCCGAGGGTGAAGTTACTCCCGCACCTACAGCGGAAGCGACAAAGGAACCCTTCCCCCCAGTGATTGATACATTAGACCAAGAAGGATTAATACAGCCAGAACCTAGGGAAGTAGAATCACCACCACCCTTTGACCTTACTCGTCAACCTTTAACTTTTCCCGCTAGTAGAGACGCTAGACTACAAAACTTAGCCCGTGCTGACGAAGGCTTTTTACTCTCTTTAGCATACTCCACTCAACGAGGCTACGGTAAAAATCATCCATTTGCGGGAGAGATTCGCATGGGAGAAGTTGAGGTAGTCATTTGTCCGGAGGAGTTGGGGTTTGAAATAGCGATCGCTGAGATGACAATTACTGAAGTACAAATGGTCAACCAATTTAAAGGTAACAAAGAACTACCAGCCCAATTCACCCGTGGCTACGGACTCACCTTTGGCTACAACGAACGCAAAGCCATGTCAATGGCCTTAGTAGACCGAGCCATGGGAGCCGCCGAATTAGGGGAACCTGTAGAAAACCCGGCGCAAAATATCGAATTTGTCCTGTCCCACTCAGATAACGTAGAAGCCCAGGGATTTGTCCAACACCTAAAACTACCTCATTATATTGACTTTCAAGCGGAGTTAAATTTAGTACGCAAGATGCGACAAAATCAACAGCCAAAATTAAACTGTGATGAGCTTCACCCAGAGGGGGAGTGAGAAAAACCACGATGATTACAGGAATTAACCATATAACTTTATCCGTTGCTGATGTGGAAGAATCTTTTAATTTCTACACTCAGGTTTTAGGTTGTCAAGCGATCGCTAAATGGCAACAAGGAGCTTATTTAATAGCAGGTAATTTATGGCTGTGTCTATCTTGGGATTCCCACACCCGCACCAGTCCTGCGAGGGAATATACACATATTGCTTTTAGTATTCCTGAACATGACTTTCAAGAATATAGCCGTCAATTACTTGAGCTAGGTGTCAAACAATGGAAACAAAACACCAGTGAGGGAGATTCCATATATATTCTCGACCCAGACCACCACAAATTAGAACTACATATAGGGAACCTGTCAACTAGAATCGCCGCCACGAAGAAATCCCCTTATGAAAACATGGAATTTTTTGTTTAATTGTTGAAAAAACTTTTGGGAACCTCTGCGTTAAAAAATGCCTACATCAACCAATCAAACAGGCTTTAACTTTGCCTATCTCGATGAACAAACTAAACGCTCAATTCGTCGCGCTCTGCTGAAAGCAATATCTATACCAGGACATCAAATTCCCTTCTCCTCCAGAGAAATGCCCATGTCCTACGGCTGGGGAACCGGTGGTATTCAAGTTACAGCAGCAGTCATTGGTCAAAGGGATGTCCTCAAAGTGATTGACCAGGGCGCAGACGACACCACCAACGCCGTGAATATTCGCCGTTTCTTCCAAAAAGTTTGTAGTGTAGAAACTACGGATAGCACAGCTAAAGCTACCCTAATTCAAACACGCCACCGTATACCAGAAACACCACTACGGGAGGGACAGATTCTAGTTTATCAGGTTCCCATTCCTGAACCTTTGCGTTGGCTCCAACCCTCATCTGTGGAAACTCGGAAGATGCACGCCTTAGAAGAGTATGGACCCATGTACGTCAAGCTGTATGAGGATATCACTAAACATGGGCATATTGCCACATCCTACGACTACCCGGTGATGGTACATGACCGTTACCTCATGAGTTCTAGCCCCATACCACGGTTTGATAATCCCAAAATGCACATGAACCCCGCATTGCAGTTATTTGGTGCGGGTCGGGAAAAACGCATTTATGCCATACCACCCTACACCAAGGTTAAAAGCCTCGACTTTGAAGATTATCCTTTTACTGTGGAGGGATGGGAGCAGGTTTGTGAGTTATGTGGTTCTACTGAAAGTTTTCTAGACGAAGTAGTAATTGATGACCATGGTGGCAGAATGTGGATCTGCTCCGATACAGATTATTGTCATCAGCGACAAGGGAAGGGGGATAAATTAGTATGACGGTTCCTATATTACAAGTACAACAAGTTAGTAAATTCTATGGGTTGATTCCGGGGTGCGATCGCATTTCTTTTGACCTTTACCGGGGACAGGTTCTGGGTATTGTGGGGGAATCAGGTTCAGGTAAGTCTACTTTACTGGGGGCGATCGCTCATCAGACTGCCATCGACACAGGTAGCGTTATTTACAGAAATATTCAGGGTAAACATTTAGAAATTACTCAAATGCCCGAACATCAGCGCCGTTGGTTAATGCGGACTGAGTGGGGCTTTGTCCAGCAAAATCCCCGTGATGGCTTACGGATGCAGGTAAGCGCGGGGGCGAATATTGGTGAACGATTACTAGATATTGGCATCCGTCATTATGGAAAGATTCGGGAAGAAGCGGCTCACTGGTTAGAACAAGTGGAGATTGACCCATCCCGCTTGGATGATTTGCCAAGTACCTTCTCCGGGGGGATGCAGCAAAGGTTACAACTGGCGCGGGTGTTAGTGACGCGACCCCAACTGATATTAATGGATGAACCCACAGGGGGGCTGGATGTGTCAGTACAAGCCCGGTTATTAGACTTATTGCGATCGCTGGTGAGAAACTTTAATTTAAGTGTAATTTTAGTCACACACGATATTGGCGTAGTCAGACTCTTAGCACATCGCTTATTAGTCATGCAACAAGGAAAAGTAGTGGAATCAGGTTTAACTGACCAAGTATTAGACGACCCCCAACATCCCTACACACAACAGTTAGTCAGCGCCGCCCTCACACCATAAGCACTCTCATGTCAGAAATCCATCATCCACCCACCGACCCCCTACTCAAAGTCGAAAATTTATGCAAAAGCTTTACCCTCCATCAACAAGGGGGAGTCAGTTTACCAGTCCTACAAAAAGTATCACTCACAGTCAATTCTGGGGAATGTGTGGCCCTATCCGGTGCATCAGGCTCCGGTAAATCTACATTAATTCGTTGTATATATGGTAACTATCGTGCTGATAGTGGTTCAGTTTGGGTCAACCATGAAAAACATTGGGTTGATTTGTGTCAACTACAACCCCATGAACTGTTAGCGGTGCGGCGAGGGACTATTGGATATGTTAGCCAGTTCTTACGAGTTATTCCCAGAGTCCCGGCGGTGGAGGTAGCTGCAGAACTGTTGTTGGATTTAGGAGAAGAACGAAAAGTCGCTTTAGCTAAGGTTCAAGAGTTGTTTTATCGGCTACATCTACCAGAACGCTTGTGGCATCTTTCCCCGACGACATTTTCCGGGGGAGAAAAGCAACGAGTCAATATAGCCCGCGCCTTGGCGGTGAATTTTCCAATTTTACTACTGGATGAACCGACCTCAGCCTTAGATGCCAGTAATCGCCAAATAGTCATGGAACTTCTGGAAGAACGCAAGGCTATGGGCTGCGCTTTAATTGGCATTTTTCACGACGAAGAACTGCAATCTACTTGCAACAGAGTTTGTGCTGTCTCAACTGTGTAACCGGGAGTTAACCTTTAATGAATGAGCAAATATACACCAACTATCGCCTACAACTTCCAGACCAAGAAATTCTGGGTACTCTCCTAGTGAGAGATGGAAAAATTGCCGATATTCAACCAGGGGTAATGACCCTGGGTGAGGATGGACAGGGAGATTACCTGCTCCCTGGATTAATTGAACTACATACCGACAACCTAGAACGCTGTATGTCCCCCCGTCCCGGAATTCGTTGGCCTTTGGAAGCTGCAGCGGTTTACCACGACCGGGATTTAGCAAGTGCAGGAGTCACAACTGTATGTGATGCGATCGCCATCGGCGATGTCAATGCTGCTTCTCCCCGCTTAACTAACTTTGGTCCGATGATTGATGTTATTTCTCAGGGACAAGCAGCAGGGCGGTTCTCTGTGGAACATCGCATACACCTGCGCTGTGAAATAGCTTATGAAAAGGTTTATCAAATTACCGAACAATACATCGATAATTCCTTATTGTCGATGATTTCCCTCATGGATCATACCCCTGGTCAACGACAATTTGTCAGGATAGATAAGTTTAAAGAATATTACATGGGTAAACATGGCGTAACAGCCACAGAAATTGAAGACTTTATCATCATGCGCCAGGAACAACAAAAAATTCATGCACACAAAAACCGTCAAGCTTTAGTCAAACTAGCCCACACCAAAGGTATTTCCCTAGCCAGCCATGATGATGCTACTGTAGATCATGTCCAGGAAGCAGTACAAGCTAGAGTAGTTTTAGCAGAGTTTCCCACCACGGTAGAAGCCGCACAAGCAGCACATAAGGCAGGGTTACAAGTTTTAATGGGTGCGCCTAATTTGGTTTTGGGTGGTTCCCACTCTGGTAATGTTTCGGCTATGGAATTGGTTTTGTCCGATTTAGTAGATGTGATTTCTTCTGATTACGTTCCTCAGAGTTTGTTGCAATCTTTGTTTATCATCGCCCGCAAAACTGGTAAACCTATTTATGAAGCTATGGGATTATTTACCAGTAATCCAGCCCAAGCTATTGATTTATTTGACAATCGGGGCAGCTTAGAAATAGGTAAACGCGCTGATTTAATCACTGTACATGATGATGGGATTGTGCCACGTTTAATGTCAACTATTTGCGCGGGTCGTCGTATTAGTTAATCTATGAAATTTGGCATTGCTCTTGTACCCTGCCCTAAAACTATCGCCTTAATCATAGAATTACAGCAGAAAATCATCCCTATTTGCCCACTTGAACCTATTTTAGGAAGTCAGCAAAATCTGCCGCATCTTACACTTTTACAAGGAAGATTTCATAATTCTTTGAATTGGGTTGATTTAATTTATAGTCTGCGCGATTACTGGTTACGGCAAAAATATGGGCAGGATTTTCAAGTCACTCAACTAGAATTTAAATCACCTGCATGGTACTTTTTGATTCTGAATCAACATGAGATATTTGTTGATTTACACAATTTTGTCTTTGCAGGTATTAAACATCATATTTATGTGACAGATGCAGATTTAAACAAGGATATTTCTGCCTATAGCGAATTAGAAAAAATCAATTATCTCCAATATGGATACCGATATATTGGCAGTGCTTTTCATCCCCATTTGACTTTAGGTAGAAGTACAAATACTAACCCAGACAATGGTCGATATCTAGTAGAATTATTTGCCGCCCAACATATAATCAAATTTGAGCGCATAACTATTTATGAAATGGGCGATTATGGCAGTCACGCTGCTACTTTATATTCTGTAAATATCGCTGACTATAGTCATCCTATTTGACTTCAGAAATTATCAGTCAGGAAAGGGAACACCGGAACAGGGAACAGGGAACAGAAATTGTTCATGAATCATTTAGGATTGCTATAGTACAAAAATTAACACTGATTGAAGTTCTTGATCCATCCAGAGTAACTGTTAACACATCCTTTAAACTAGGTAAGGGATCTACTTGCAGCAGTGCTGGTGCGATCGCCTATGATATCCAGAATAACCGTTTCATGTAATAAAAGTCTATATAGATGAAAAAATCATCATCCCCACTCAATGTCATTTGGCTGTTTCTGATTGTTTCCGCCACAGTAGTAGCAGCTTATAAGGGCAAAATGGCTGCTTTAACGGAAGCCTCCTTCACCGCAGCTGAAAGTGCAGTCACCCTAGCCATTGGACTAATTGGAGCCATGGCCCTGTGGTTAGGAATTATGAAAGTTGCCGAAAGCGCAGGAATGATGCGATTTATAGCCCGTCTGATTCGTCCGGTCATGAGCCGACTGTTTCCCGAAATTCCCGCCAACCACCCCGCTATGTCTGCAATGGTGATGAATATGGCTGCTAATGCCCTGGGACTAGGTAACGCCGCCACCCCCATGGGTTTAAAAGCCATGGCCGAACTAAATAAACTCAATCCTAGTCCCGGAACGGCTACACCTGCGATGTGTTTGTTTTTAGCCATTAATACTTCCTCGGTGACACTGTTACCCCTGGGTGTAATTACTGTCCGTGCTAGTGCAGGGGCTACCAATCCCGCCGCTATTCTGCTGCCGTCCATTATTGCTACTATTATTTCTACAGCAGTGGCTATTATTGCTAGTAAAATTTTAGCCAGGCGCTCTCTGCTGACTTCTGTAGAATCTCCATTAGAAGTTACAGAGGACCAGGGGGAAACTACATTAGATGAAACTGCCAAAACCGAATTAATTCCTCCGGGGTTGATAGGTAATATTGTTTTCGGTGGGCTAATTGTAGCGTTTTTGGCGGTTGTATTTTATCGCCTGTCTGTACGGGGATTACCTTATATATTTACTATGGGTTTTCTCAGTAACCTTTCTAACTGGCTCATACCTATTTTAATTTGCCTGTTTCTTTTATTTGGTTATTTCCGTGGTGTCAAGGTTTACGAGGTTCTCACTGAAGGGGCAAAAGAAGGGTTTGAAATTGCTATTCGGGTGCGATTCGTTCTCTCGATCGGGAGTATTAATGCTCAGGGATGAGAGGTAAGACTGGTGAAAACCAGATTCTTATAACTATGTGTTCATGTAGGTGAAAATCCTACCCCCTAGGTGCAAGGGTGACAGCATCTCCCTTACGGTAGCGACTAGCCATCAATCCGTAAAGCAGGGAGAAAAGGCGTTCTTACTGGGAGCCTAACCTGGTACACGTCGAGCAAAGTACCCATGAGTAGTCAACGAAGATGTGTTTGAAGCGTCGTTATAATTGACCAGCCAAATCAGGCTGATAGGCTGGAACCAAAAGGTAAAGGACAAGGAAACGGCTATCCGAATGAGACCGTTATGCACTTCCGATAAACCCGGCGTATAGCATCACTCTAAAGGTACACAGAATGGACACATGGAACGAAGTAACCCCTTGTTAGCTCTTTTAGTAGGTCGAAACTAAAAGTAGGTGCTAACCGGATGCTGCAAGTGGGAAAGATTGAGTCAAAAGCGAACGCTTAGGGTAATGCCTAAGATATGCTGACAGATTCACGGTGATATGGAAGATAAAGTCTCAAGTAGGAATTATGTCTAAAACGAGTGTAAAGACTACGGTAGAATGGAACACGATCAACTGGAAACAGCTAGAACGTCGCGTTTACAAAATCCAAAAACGAATTTATCAAGCCTCAGCCCGTGGTGATGTCAAGGTCGTTCGTGGACTCCAAAAGGTGCTGATGAAATCCTGGTCAGCCAAAGCTTTGGCGACACGTAGGGTAACTCAAGATAATCAAGGAAAGAAAACCGCAGGGGTTGATGGAGTAAAAGCTTTATCACCCCGCGAGAGACTAGAATTGGTGAAGGGGTTAAAACTAGGGTCTAAATCAAAACCAACCAGGAGAGTCTGGATAGACAAACCTGGAAGGGATGAGAAAAGACCATTAGGAATACCTACCATGTATGATAGGGCATTACAAGCGCTTGTCAAACTGGCATTAGAACCAGAATGGGAAGCAAAGTTTGAACCTAATTCATATGGATTCAGACCAGGGCGTTCATGTCATGATGCCATAGAAGCGATATTCAAGTCCATAAATGTCAAACCTAAGTTTGTTCTGGATGCTGATATTGCTAAATGTTTTGACAGGATTAACCATCAATCATTGTTAAAGAAACTGAACACCTACCCTAAACTACGCCGTCAAATAAAGGCATGGTTAAAAGCAGGTGTGGTTGATAGCAAAGTCTTATTCTCCACAGAAGAAGGCACACCCCAAGGTGGTGTGATATCCCCTCTACTGGCAAATGTAGCCCTACACGGTATGGAGGAAATTCTTAAAGAATATGCCTTACAATTACCAGGTAAAGGCGCTAAAAGGGATAAGGCTTGGGCGATATCAATCATTAGATATGCAGATGATTTTGTCATCTTACATGAAAACCTAACAGTAATTGAACAATGCAGGGAAATCTTAGTCAAATGGCTAAATGAAATGGGATTCGAATTAAAACCTAGTAAGACCAGATTGGCTCATACTTTGTATGAACACCAATCAGAGAAACCAGGATTTGATTTTCTTGGCTTTAATGTGAGACAACACCCGGTTGGTAAATACAACTCAGGATTGAACACAAACAAGGAAATACTAGGATTTAAAACCATCATCACCCCATCTAAGAAATCTGCTAAGAATCATTACGAAAAGGTTTCGGACACCATTAAAAGAAACTTACCAACACCACAACTGGGATTGATAAGTAAGCTTAACCCTATAATTAGGGGATGGTGTAATTACTACTCATCCGTAGTAAGCAAAGAGGTTTTTTCTAAGATTTCTAATCAGGTTTACCGACGGCTTTACAGATGGGCAAAGCACCGACACCCTAATAAAACCGATAAATGGATAACCAAGAAATACTGGCATACAATTGGGGACAATAACTGGGAATTTGCAGCTAAGATGGATGATAAATTCATCAAACTGTATAGACACCCAGAGACTCCAATAGTGCGTCATGTTAAGGTTAAAGGCAATACTTCACCATTTGATGGTAATTGGGTGTACTGGAGTTCAAGAATGACAAACCATCCCGAAGTCAATAAAAGAGTAGCGACCTTACTTAAAAGGCAAAAGGGTAAATGTCCAGAATGTGGGCATTACTTTAGGGACGGTGATGTAATGGAAGTAGACCACATCTCACCCATCTCCAAAGGTGGAAAAGATGAATATAAGAATCTACAACTATTGCACAGACATTGCCACGACAAGAAGACAGCCAGAGATGGAAGTCTTACAGGTATTCATGACAAGAACCATATCACTGAGGAGCCGTATGAGGTGAAAGTCTCACGTACGGTTTTGTAGACGAGTCGGTTGGGTGACTGACCGGCTTAGTTTAATATTATTCCGTTTTTAGTGGCGATTTTTGTAGCTATTGGGATGTTTCGTGCTAGTGGCGCTCTGGATATCCTCACAGCCATAGTTTCTCCCCTTACCTCACTCATCACCCTTCCCCCTGAAGCTTTACCCATGGCATTAATTCGCCCTCTTTCCGGTAGTGGTTCCTTTGGGTTGATGTCGGAAATTGTCAAAAATGACCCGGATGGTTTTCTGTCCTTTCTGGTTTCTACTATGCAAGGTTCCACGGAAACTACCTTTTATGTTATGGCAGTGTATTTTGGTAGTATTGGCATTGTTCGCACCAGTTATACACTTCCGGCGGCGCTGTGTGCTGATGCAGCAGGAATGTTGGCATCTTTGGCAGTCTGTCGCATAATGTTTTAAGTAGATGTATTCTCAGCCAATGAATATCTTTAAAACTGTTGTTACGATCATCAAAGTGATATCGACAATTTTTATCTCCGCTGCCATTGGCTGGGAATTGTGGAATATTTATACAGTTACACCCAGCAGCCTGAATTTTATTTTTTGGCTGGAACGTTTTGCCATTACCGCCCATTTAATTGAGGCGGTGATTGGGGGTTTTTATGCGGGGAGAAAACAAGAAACGCCTATCAAATATGGGATTTATACGTTTTTTGTGGGTACGGTTGCTTTGATGGAATTGTTTGCTCCAGAGGAAATTAGTTGACGGTTGACGGTTGACTGTTGACTGTTGACTGTTGACTGTTGACTGTTGACTGTTGACGGGTCAGGGTTTAAGAGCTATGACCACCGGGAGACAGGGGTTAGAAACCCCTGTCTGATAGCTAAAGTCGGATAAATCCGACTGGGTGTTAACTGTTGACGGTTCACGGTTGACGGTTGACTGTTGACGGGTCAGGGTTTAAGAGCTATGACCACCGGGAGCCAGGGGTTAGAAACCCCTGTCTGATAGCTAAAGTCGGATAAATCCGACTGGGTGTTAAATATAACTTTATAAATAGGGTTAACAATCATTGCCTAGAGTACTATATGTAAGCCACTAGTCCACTAAAAGTGGACTTTCGCTATCAGACGCTTAATTTATTCCCCGG
>NZ_JAQMTM010000170.1:0-7018 GCF_028331085.1 Anabaena sp. CS-542/02 | reverse complement strand
TAGCGGTAGTCTTTCTTGTAAATCTTAAGAGAAATATCGCGTCTGGCTAAGGCGTGCAAGTCTACTAAGGGATAACCGCTCCCATGCTCCCGTTGAAGTAGAAAGTAAAGTCTAGCTTTGTCTAGGTTTTATATAGCAGATTCACCAAAATTCAGCTAAACCTTTAATTTACACACCTTAACTAAAAGTTAAGGTGTGTCTATTTTTAGCCTCCGTTGGCATATATAGCAGGGGGCAGGGGGCAGGGGGAAGCCTTGAAACGCTTGAATTTCAATGGTTTTATCTTCTGTTTATGTCCTAACTACCTTGGCGGTTGCTATATCAACACAGAAAACTAGAATTTTCCTCAATTGTGCATAAAGTTAGTCAATCCAGACGTAATAACAATAAAACATCTCAGATGTTCTGATGTCAAAACTAGTTTGACTAGAGTAGGGCGGCGTTCCTGGTAAATAGGGAAATTGACTAGCACTATTCCTTGACTGAAAAGCACCCCTTCTAGGGTGGCGAATTTATGCGCCCGTACCTTGCATTTATATTCATGGTCGCGGATAAGTTACGGAGGTTCTGGTGATAAATGGGGGTTGTGATGCCGAGTTTAATACAGGTTTTTGAGGGACGCAAGGCAAAGGATAGGGAAAATTTAGCTGATTACTGGGGTAAGCGTCTAGCCGCAGAGTGTCCAGAACAAAGTGTAGCCAACCGAGAAAGTATTATTCTCTGGCTTTTGGGAAGTGATTTAAAATGCTCGGATCAGTTGAATCGCCAACAACTCAACATTGCTCAACAATGTATTCAGTATCGCTGGAGGATTTTACATCAGCACTACCTGGGCTACGGAACAGAAGTGGCCTATCGTCACCTACTAATTCGTTTAGCAGGTTTGGTGACATTACGCAATAAGATTCAGACTTGGGTTTCTTTGAGTTGCGATCGCCAGCGTACTGTCATCGATGTGTTACAAGAGGTCTTACAAGACCTATTGCAAAATGATCGATATATGCACCAGCAAATGGCTTGTATAGCTGAATTTACCATCGATCAACGGCTGCGGGATACCCTTTTATTTGCCAGTATAGAAGAGTATTCTATGCGCCCAATACGTAATCAACCCTTACTCCTATACAGATTTGTCAACTACCTGCGGCGAATTCAGCGTGGTGGCTTAACCCAAGTGCCAAATACTGAATTGGTCAAGATGGTTTCGGTACACACCCTCTCAGATAACAGTGAGAATGCCTTGACCCGGGCTGATCATCGAGCGATCGCCCAATATCAAAAGACACAAGAACTAGAAGAACAGCAGATACTGCGGCATCTGGTAAAAAAAGAATTTGCCGAATATTTACGACAAACCCTAGGAAAAGAGGCAGTAGAGTGGCTGCGGTTGTATCTGCAAGGGCAGTCTCAAGATGACATCGCGAAAAAACTACATAAGTCCACCAAGGAAATTTACCGCCTACGAGAAAAAATTAGCTACCATGCCGTGCGCATCTTTGCCCTCAAAGTTAATCCAGAACTGGTTGATAACTGGTTGGCAATATCCCTCCCGGAAAATAATTTGGGGCTAACTGAAAACCAATGGCAGCGACTGTACGAAATCTTAACTCCTATGAAGCGACAGATCCTAGACTTGCGTAAAGCAGGTAACTCTATAGAAGCAACGTCTAAACAGTTAAACCTCAGCCAGCATCAAGTCTTAGCCGAATGGAGAAAAGTTTATCTCGCAGCCCAATCTTTAAGAACTCGGAATACGAACTGTCCCAGGATCTAGGCCAAAGATGGGGAATGTCGCAGATCCGGTTAAATGTGGGAAACTACCTATATATAATCAATCTGAGACTGGTGAAATATGTTCAAAAGTTGACTGTAATTATATGTGCTGAGATTGCGGCAATAGAACAGATAGAAATGTGCCACATAGACAATTCGTTTTCATTCCGCATCTAGTGCTGCGGTAAGGTATACGGAAAATATGCCCTAAGAGTATAAACTCTTACCCATAAATTCCGAGTAACATCCGTGAGAACCAGAGCATGGCGAGTGTCAATCGGTCTTAAGTCTACAGTTGTTAACTATTAACTATTGACTATTGACCATTAACTCTTGACTATTAACTATTAAGTGAGGATTTATAACTCTTTTTACACATGATTAAAGCAACAGCACCTCATATCGAGATTGGCATCCAGGAAACAGTACCGACAATTCATTACCTTGTGGCAATGCCTCAACCAGAAACTCACCTGTTTGAGGTTACATTGGAGCTAACTAACCATTCATCGCAAATTCTTGACTTAAAAATGCCGGTATGGACACCAGGGTCATACTTGGTGCGAGAATACGCGAAAAATCTCCAAGATTTTGCCGCTTTTGCCGGCGATAAGCCTTTAAATTGGCGAAAAATTAGCAAAAACCACTGGCAGGTAAATACAAGTGGTGTTTCACAGTTAAGTGTGCGTTACCGAATCTTTGCCAATGAGCTATCGGTACGGACGAATCATTTAGATAAGACTCACGCCTATTTCAATGGTGCTGCACTGTTTTTTAGACTCCCTACTTGGGAAAGTCTACCAATTCAGATTACTGTCGTACCACCACAGCCAGACTGGCGGGTAACTACTTCTTTACCGACAGTTGGTGGGCAAAGCCATACTTTCTGTGCTGGGGATTTTGATACCCTTGTGGATAGCCCCTTTGAAATTGGTAACCACCAATCATATTACTTTGAGGTTTTGGACAAGCCCCATGAACTGGCTATCTGGGGAGAAGGGAATTTACCATCAGAACGGGTAATTACTGATATCAAAAAAATTATTCAGGTAGAAGCTCAGATGTTTGGGGGTTTACCCTATGACAGATATATTTTTCTCCTGCATTTATTCGCCCAAGCTTATGGAGGATTGGAGCATAAAAACTGTTGTTCATTAATTTACCAGCGTTTTGGGTTTCGCAATCAGGAGAATTACGAGCGGTTTGTGCAATTAGTGGCACATGAATTTTTTCACCTGTGGAATGTCAAGCGGATTCGCCCCAAAGGGTTAGAAGTGTTTGATTATGAGCAGGAAAATTATACACCTTCTTTGTGGTTCTGTGAAGGAACTACAAGTTACTATGACTTACTGATTCCTTTGCGAGCTGGCATTTATGATGCTAAGTCTTATTTAAATCATTTGAGTAAGGAAATTACTAGATTTCTGACAACGCCAGGGCGCAAGGTGCAAACACTCGCGGAGTCGAGTTTTGATGCTTGGATTAAACTTTATCGTCCAGATGCCAATAGCAGCAATTCCCAAATGTCCTATTATCTTAAAGGGGAAATGGTTTCTTTGTTGCTAGACTTGTTAATTAGAGCGCGACATGGCAATAAGCGATCGCTTGATGATGTGATGCTGCAAATGTGGCGGAAATTTGGAGAACCGGAAATTGGCTACACCCCGGAACAGTTACAGGAGGTAGTTGAATCGGTAGCGGGTGTGGATTTGTCCAATTTCTTTGAATCCTACATTAACAGCACTGATGAATTACCTTTTAATCATTACTTGCAACCCTTCGGTTTACATCTGGTAGCGGAACGGGAAGAAGCACCTTATTTAGGTATCAAGGTGAAAACCGAACATGGCCGGGAAGTAATTAAATCTGTAGAAGTGGGTTCACCAGCACAACTAGCGGGAATTGATCCAGGTGATGAGTTGTTGGCCATTGGGGGTGTACGCTTAACTGCTAGTCAACTTAATGAGCGCCTCCAAGACTACCAACCACAGGATAGTATTGAAGTAACGGTTTTTCACCAAGATGAATTACGTACCCATTCTGTTACCCTGGGTACACCACGCCCTGGTAAATTTGAGATTTTGCCAGTAGCTAATCCCGATAGCTTACAAAAGGAGAATGGAGCAGGATGGTTAGGAGTACCGATAGTTAATCTTGGTTGATAGGAGGTTGGGAGGCTCTTTTTGCCTCTCAAACCTGATTATCTGGTTGTTGCAGCTAAAACACACAGATCCAATTCTCGCAGTTGTTGAGTTAGGAAAATATAAACCATACAATTTACACTTAGGAGGATAGCGATCGCCTTCCCCGTGTATGAACAGTATAATAAGTAATTTATCCTGGTCTACCTATGGGGGTGTTGCTCAACTTATACCGGTTGAGTTTACCAGTAATCAGGCTTTTTCATCGGTGCTTTACAGATTGATGGCTAGTGGCTACCCTAGGGTAATCGATAAATTGCCATTATTATTGATTACCGGTAATTCATGTTTGAGCTTATGCGTATCTTTTCAACCCGAAAACTCTGCTTTACATTAGGTTTTGGTGCTTTCCTGGTCATAAGTACAGCCACTAGTACTTTATTCAGTCACTCAAACAGTGAACCAGGGATTTCAGAACATGAGAATAAAAATTATCTTTTAACTAAATCACAGATTTCCCAAGCTCAAATTTTGCCAAATCCTGTTATTCTTCCCCAAATATCTGATTTAAATATTATCTCCCCAAATATCTCTACATCTACAATATCTCAAGGGCCAATACCTGTAAGTTATCCTGTGGTTGACGAGTGGCAAAGGTTCAAGTTTAGTATTCAAGGTAGCCAGGTTTTCAGTCCTGGTAAACTACCCACATCTAATATCAATTTTCAACAAAGAGATTTATTAACCGTTCTAGTTAACACCAGAAATTATTTTCAAGACAATGCGGATAAAGACCCAAATATTTTTCGCCGGGGTCTGCTGGGTACTCAGGGAGTGGGTGTACAGGATATTGTCAGAACTTTAGATTTTATGATTACTGTATTAAGGGAAGATATCGCCAACAATCGCATTACCAGGTTAAAAAATCCTGATTTTATTAATCAGAATTTTCGGGTGATTAAATGGACTCCCCATAATCCTAGTGACCGGGGACAGAAGCAGGTAAGAATTACCAAATATGCTGTTTTTGAGCATACAGGGTCCCGTACTAAAACTTCTACTTATAATATCCCAATTTATAGTTTAAAAGATGACCAAATTGCTGATAAATTCTATACTAGATATACAAAACAGGATGTTTTATCAGGGATTTATGAGCCGGGTGGTAAAGAATATGGTAGAGTTCAACCCCTGGCTTATTTGACCCGCAATGGGTTAGAAGAAGCTTTAATGCAGGGAACAATTCTGATTAATTTTACCGATGGTACTCAAGGATTTTTCAATGTGGATAGAAATAATGGTATTTCCTATGTCCGGGGATTAAAAGCCACAGCACAACAGCGTTACTGGTATTTTAGAGAGGTGGATGGTATTAAAGGTTACGGACATAATATAAATGCGAAAATTTCTATCAAGCCAGGAGTAACTTTTGCTGGGGATGTTCTGAATATGGGCTTAGGTAGAATAGTCGTGATTGAAGATACTAGAGGCGGTCGGCAACATTTACAAATGGGCGTGATTGCCGATACCGGGGGAGCATTTTTACCTAATCTTTATCAACTAGACTTTTTAGCGGGAACCTTTAAGAATCGCCAACAGTTCACCCAGCATATTAGACAATTACCTGAGTTTGCCACAGCATACTTTTTAGTGAAAAAGTGATAGCTGTTATTTGCAGGGTAAGGGTTTGAGTCAGTACAATATCCCGGACTTCTCTAAGAGGATATTTGATAAGTTTTTTATTGTCATCAATGACACTGATTGATCCCCCCAACCCCCCTTAAAAAGGGGGGCTAAATTTTTAACAAAAGGGTGATTTAGGGGTATCTGAAAATATTCGATACATCATGAGAGACTTTTAAAACATCCTCTAAGCTGGTAGCTGAGGTAATTGGCGATCGCCAGAAGTCTGTTTACAAGTTTCACCAGGATGAG
The DNA here is from genome assembly GCF_028331085.1 of Anabaena sp. CS-542/02. NCBI lineage: Bacteria > Bacillati > Cyanobacteriota > Cyanophyceae > Nostocales > Nostocaceae > Anabaena > Anabaena sp. CS-542/02. The sequence goes on along the minus strand of NZ_JAQMTM010000170.1, from coordinate 1,169 downwards.
CAAAGTGATGCTCCTTCTTATAACCCTTCTTTGCTATTAGCGGCCCACCACAATACGGACAAGCTAGGTTAGTACTACCGCGTCCCACCTCATCAATAGAAACCAGGCAATTATTTAAATTAACCCCGTATCTTAGACACATTCATCTTACCCTTTTTCTGATACCGCAAATGACCACATTTTTTTTGTATCAATAAAAGGAAGAGTCAGAAGTTAACGTTGCTGCTGGTTGAGACAGTTTTACCGCTTGCCAACTTTTGTGGAGTGCCAGGTATCTCCAATGCTACTAGCTGACCTTCCCGGTTACAGGGTTGGCGAGTCGGCTTTTTAGCTTTTCTCATCAACACAAGGGCGAACAGTTCCCTAAAACCTGTTCAGTCCTTACTTTCAGGTGTCTTTGCAGCTACAGTGAGTTTAAAAGCACCAGTACCATTTGATACATAACAGTATTACCTTGAGTGCGGTATAATTCCGCTGCTCTTTGGTAGTCTTCCCTTGCTTTGTTAATATCTTCTAGCTGAAGGTAAACAACACCCCGAAGGTTGTAAGCATTAGCATCATCAGGATTAATCCTAATAGCTCGGTTATAATCAGCCAGTGCTAAATCCCATTTTTCCTGTTTATAGTAAAGCCAACCCCGATTGTTGTAAGCATCAGTATAATTAGGATTAATCCTAATAGCTCGGTTGAAATCAGCCAATGCTAATTCCCATTTCTGCTGCTCACGGTAAACAGTACCGCGACCAATGTAAGCATCAGTATAATTAGGATTAATCCTAATAGCTCGGTTGAAATCAGCCAATGCTAATTCCCATTTCTGCTGCTCACGGTAAACAATACCGCGACCCATGTAAGCATTAGCTAAATTAGGATTAAGTCTAATAGCTCGGTTGAAATCAGCCAATGCTAATTCCCATTTCTGCTGTTGAGCGTAAACAATACCGCGATTGTTGTAAGCATCAGTATAATTAGGATTAAGTCTAATAGCTCGGTTATAATCAGCCAATGCTAATTCCCATTTCTGTTGTTGAGCGTAATCAACACCGCGATTGTAGTAAGTTACAGCTAAATCCCGATTAGACCGACTTTGACTGTAAAGTATTGGTGGTCTTTGACTAACTACTTGGGAATTTTTAATAGTTAACGCCTGGTTTTGATTGGTTTGACCC
>NZ_JAQMTM010000169.1:0-6532 GCF_028331085.1 Anabaena sp. CS-542/02 | reverse complement strand
AGTTAATCCCAGGGGGTTTAATCCGGCGCTGGGGGTCTGCTACCCTATCAGCAGCAGGGCGAGAATCTGCTGTTAAGCATTCCTCTAACTCCGGGGCTTTTTCAAACACAGTATTCCGTACTTCAGTTCGCACATCATCCCACCAAGCTTGCTCTGCTTTGGGGTCACGTTTGCGACATACTAAAAGCACGGTGCTAGATACAGCATTTTTCTGGGCTTGGTGTAAGTTTTGCGGATTTTCTGTACTTACAGCCCAAGATGCGGTAATTTCAAACCCAGCAGTAATCAGAGATTTAGCTAAGACATCCCACGCGCCAGAGTCTTTGTGGTTAAATTGTACTGTCATGACCCCGTCGTCCCGGAGGACACGGTGGTACTCAGCGAATGCCATGGCCATTTTAGCCTCATAGTCCTGGTTAGCGAGTTCTTCCGGGGATACCCCCATATTGCGGAAGCGGGAAGGGTTGGCGACGGCTTCCCGATCTTTGTCTGTAAGTTCTAGGTAAAATAGTTCCGGGAAGATATCCCCCAGGGTGCGTTTTAGCCAGATATAGAAAAAGTCAGATAATTCGGCGTATTGAATTGTGGCATAATAGGGGGGGTCGGTGATGACTGCATTAACTGAGTTATCAGGGATATGTGTGAGGTTATCCGCTGAGGCTGAGTCAATTTGAATAAGTTTAGGGTCTTGTTGTTGCAGTCCTGGGATGGTTGTTAAATCTGCTTTTGTTCCTAATAATGCACACAGGTTTTTATAGTCTGATGTAAAGACATCGGCACACCACAACCATAATTCACCAGCACCGTTAATTTCTGGATAGTTCCACATTAAATTAAGCGCGTGTTGTCCCGAAGCTGCTTGTGAAAAAGCTCTGGATGCTTGCCAATGTGATAATCTGCAATTTTTATCAACGCATCTATCTAATACTAAAGCTAAATAAGTTGAAATTGCTTGTGCTTTCTCCCATTCATGCTCACCTTGAATGAGTGCTTTGGCTTCGTTGATAATTTCAACGTAGGTAACCAGGGTTAAAAGTTGACGGGGGTTAAATAATTTTGACCAATTATCAATTCCGTACCTTAATATTTGATCAGTATTAAATCCAGCGTATATTTCAACATCCGGCAGTAACCCATTATCACCAAAATAGTGATAATTTAATTTTAAATGATCATTAGCTTGAGTAATTCCGTTTAAATCTAAATTATCGGGCAGTCTAAAATTTAAACTGCCAGTTCCTTGGCGATAAGCAATCCCATACAATTGGTATTCTAAACCTGTAGTTATTGCATAATTCATTAAATATTCCTGTTCAATCACATTCCCACAATTAGGGCATTTACCCACGCTCCTACTAATGGTAGCCATAGTATCAGGGTCATATTCCCCATCATCAGTTTCAATGGTTGTCCCCTTACCCTTTTTACCCTTAACTAATTCAAAATCAACCCGTTTCTGCTCAGGATTAGGAATTGGCTTGACGGCACACCATTTATGTAAATTCTGCTTTTCCGGGCGTTTATATAACCACCAATTAGGACTCAAAGGAACAACAGATTCACAATGTGGACAAACAACCGTATGCGCCCATAAATAATTCTGCACCTTTTCCCCTGGTAAAGAAGGGAAAAACTCAGCCAATCTTTTCTCGGCTTGGTCTCCCACCCACTTCACCCATTTATCAATATCCTGCTGTAAATCAGCGCCAAATTTGAGGGGATATTCCATGGCCGCTTTCATGGTCACCACCGCCACGGAGTTCAAATCAGAAGCTAGGACATTTAACCCATATCTCACCGCCTCAAAGGGGATACTCCCACCCCCAGCAAACGCATCTAATACCGTGGGTGTGCGAGTTCCCCACAGTTTCTCACAGTAATTATGGACTTTCTGAATTTGTGCAGGATCAGGGGTATTTTTATACAGCCTTACTTCCTTCCCTGGTACTAACCCCAGCAAATCTTTAAATTCATCCATAGTGATATCTGCTGGTAAGATAGAAGCCAAAACACTAGCGCGACTAAAAGATAATGGCTTCCGGGAATACCAGCGATGTAACCCTTTAAATGGATTTCCCCCGTGTTCAAAGTTTACCTGCTCGTTTAATACATCCACAGGCATCATTTTTTCAATAAATACGGAGGGGCGGTTTTGCATGACTGTTGACGGTTGACTGTTGACGGTGGTCGGTGAGCGGAGTCGAACCGTTGACGGTTGACGGTTGACTGTTGACTGTTGACGGGTGACGGTTGACGGTTGACGGGTAATTGATTTATTTTAATCCTTCGCCGAGAATTTACCATATTTTGGGGTATTTTTACCACCTGTTTCTTAACATTTAACACTTGTGGCATTTACATTAATCATTCCGCAACTCTTGGGTACGCTCCCGTGTCATTCTGGCAAGACAACTATAGTTAAAACCTACGCTTTGTATGCCACCCCAAATACTACTTCTATATTCACAATTTGTATCTCTATATTTAATCCATGCTTGTTGAGCGCGAATTAATTTTTGTTTACGTTCAGTAGACAAATCTGAGATGACTTGCCTATAGACTCGGTTGATTTCTCTATCAGCTTGCCCGTAATCTTTACGGAAGCATTCTGTTTGTTCTGATAAACTTCTATCATTTGAGCAATCAAGTTGTTTAACAGCAGTAACAGCTTGTATTGCAGATTTTTGGGCTAATTCAACTGTAAATGCAAATGTCACAATAGATAAAATCAATCCGCTTTTAAAACTTTTTCCTAGTAGATTTTTCATTGTTTACTCAAATTATAAATGAGATTTATGACGGATAAAATTAGGCATTTTCCCAGATAGATAATTATAATTTACCAAACCTCTTAGAGGATGTTTGATAAGTTTTATAAGGTGATTTTAGATACAGCATGAGGGACTTTCCAAACATCTTCTAAGATAAAAATTACTCGTTGCAAAGTTATAAAAAACAATATCTAACAACACAGGGTATAGTCATATTTTTCGCTTTGATCACCTTTGATACTGGTTATAATTAATTCATCGTGGTACTGCCAAACTTTAAAGATTTTTTCTCTACCATCGAAAAAAGTTTCTACATCTATTTCATAAAAATCATTTACCTTTTTCAGTTTTAAACCCATCAGATTTAAGAGTTGGCTAAGTATCTTTATCGGTGAAATAATGCCCTTTCCCTTGATGAAATCAATGCCTAGTAATCTTTTTATGTGTTTACTATGCTGTAAGACGATATCTTTCAGCAACAGTAAATCAGCATCATGTTCTGTAAATTTTCTTTCTGGTTCTAAAAATTCTGGCATTCTTAACCCCTTCATAGCTTCAACTTTACAGGTATAAGTCTTTAAATCTGGCAGAAAAACTTTACCATCACCCCAGAATAATTGCTGATGCCATTCTTGCTGATCTCTAACATGAAAATACTCGCTGTCATGGGTAAGATAATAGTGGAGGAGTAATTGGTAATAATACCCTTTATCGTCCCGCAACTTTAACAAAGGAGTAACTGCAATGCCATATTTTTGTCTCAGGGTATATTTGTCAATTTGGTGACGCTCTAATTCTGAAAGAGAAGGTTTATTTAATAGTTGTTCATACTCTAGATAATTAATGTCTCGCGCTGTGGTTACAGCTGTAGCAGCTAATAATTGATGGCGCTGCTTAATTTCTCTAATTTCGCATTTGATGTCTTTAGCTTTTTGACGCTTTTGTGCCCAATCTCTTTGCACTTTAACGATTTCTAAAACTAGTCTTTTGCGGGTTTCTATGTCCTGGGAATCTGTGGACAAAAATGCTAGACGTAAATCTCTGACAATGTTATTATGTACGGCATTACTTCGTAACCAAACTTGATGTCCATCTGCTATTAAACCATCTTGCATTGATTGGCGATATAGACGAATGGAAGCATTGACCCTAGCGGATAACTTTGACCAAGTACGCAAATGCATTGGGTCATAAACTAATGGCAAATCTATATTGATTTTATGTAACGGACTGAGTAAGGCTAAGTTTTCTTGTTGATTTTCTTGATACCAATCAGATAGTAGTCGATAATTTGTACTACCACTACCAATTAAGCCTATGCCTCGCTTGGCACACCAAACGATTCGTGGTACATTATCTCGTACTCTTGCTAATGCCTGTCGTGCTTCTGCGTCAGGAATTACCCCTTGAAAAATACCATAAACTCGGTCGAAGTGTTGAACATCAATACTGATTCCTGTACCAAGGCTGGGAGTAACGAAAATGGCATCATATTCAGGAATTTTTTGATTGATATTGCCTACAAAGTCAACTGCTGCATGGCCGGGTGTGCTGGTGGTGCGACTACTGATTACTAGGGATTTAGGGAATTGCTGTCTTAATTTTTCTAATCTTTCTTTAAGGTAGCCTTCAATGGTTTCACAACTATAACGCCCAGAGCGACTATCAGTTGTAACGTAACATTTACGCCCTGCTATTAAATCCAATTCTAGTTGGTGAATTAATGGTGTGGGGTTAGGAGAGTCATAAAAAGTTACATCCCAGCCGTCCTGGGGTTTCCATTTATTCACTAGTACCCAAGGAGTTAATTTAATTCCTGATAGTCCTTGCAAATATTCTAATGATACATCTGATAAGTCAGCATCTTGGGCAATGACTAACCCTTCTGTGGTCAAGACTGTAGAAATTAGCTGTTGGAATAATTTTAAAATCTTTACTCGTTTATGTTTACAAGTATTACTGTTGAGGAGATGCCACAAAGACTGTTCTACTTCATCTAAAATTAATATTGCTCCTCCCCATTCTTGGGGGTTGAGTTTCCAAATTGAATCAACACATAAACCGCAGGATTTAGGTTTTTTCCAGGACTGGCTGACCAGGGGTAAATCTTGATCTGATACCATAACAAAGTCGCTATCATTATAGCCCCATTCAATACCAATTTTTTCACACAAAAAGCGACCTAGTTGAATTCTGTGAGTAATTAATAATATGGGTCGATTTGAAGTTTTAGCTTGATTAACAATGGCTTGCAGTGCTGTGGTTTTTCCTGTTCCTTTGGCTGATTTTAGTCCCACTAATCCAGATGTGGGATAAGATACTTTTTCTAAGTAAGGACAGTTGAGTGTGACTGTAGGTGGAATGGTTAGATGAGTATGGGGTTTCTTTTGGGCTAAATAAATTTCTAAATCAGTGCTTTGGCGATATACTTTCTCGAAAGCACTTGCACCTTTAGCAACAATTAGATCATCAACACCTTTTTCTTTTCCTGGGAGTTCGATAACTTTGACTGGACATTTTTGCTCTTGGAGTAAACAACCCAGTTGGGAGATGGCGTTATTAATAGCAGCAAGTTTTCTCGGTTGAGTTTCAAAATCAAAACAAATATAAAAGCAGCGCTTTGTCATCGCAAATGCTGCTAGGTCGGGAATCAGCTGACGAGTCGTGACTTTACCAAAGATATCTTTGACGACCCGATAACCGCTGGTAATTCCCGGAATGGCGATCGCAGGGTATCCTTGTGTTAATAATGCTGCTGCTTTTTTCGCACCTTCGCAGATGATTACAGGTAAGTTTTGTGTTCTGACCCATTGCCAAAAGCCTTGAGCTGCCCCATCAGCATCAACATTGACACTGCTAGGTATGGCTATATTATACCGTTGAGAGACTTCCTGCCAAATTTTTAATGTTACCCGCAGACAAAATACCCGTGTTGGTGTGCTGGGTGGATGTTCGTACTTGATGGATTTGCCATTCTGATTCATTCGGGGTTGGTTGGGTTTAAAACATCCCCATTCCATTGGTTCCCAATTATTCAGAGGATCTACACCAGAACACCACCAACCGCCAGCAGTAACGTGATCATAGCGATGTAACCAATTACTCTTAACTCTACCAGTGTTTGTGCGGGGAATATCCTCAGAAATTAGCAGATAATCATAAGGTGATGCGTCCTGGAGAGATTTAAAATTTAGTTTTACTATATGTAAATCTATACTACTGTTCTTGACTAATTCCTCAAGGTGTTGGGTGTCTAAATATTGCAGATGCATGGGAAGAACCTTGAACGGAATACGATGGATTTAAAACTTACCATGTATTTGCCGGTTTTTTATGGGAGAAATTACGTTGTTTATATGGTACTTTTTTACTTCGTTTTAAGGAATACATCGGTTAGTTATCAAGTTCCTGACTCTGTGAGACTATGTTGCTGAAGTAATAAGCTTGTATTGTAAGATTTGCTGGTGATTAATTTTAATTTTTTCAGTAAATTTCCGTCTTTATGAATTATTAACTGTTTTAAATTGTTTAAAACCCTCAGGGTAGGTTTAGCGATTGCCTTTGGCACTAGGCTATGGCTACGCCACGGAAGCTATTACGCAATCGCTTTAAGTTTTTTTGGCTCTACCGTACTTGTTATGCTAATTTAACAACTGGTTCGAGGGAACAGGGAACAGGGAACAGGGAACAGAGATTAAGAAGGAATATTCAGGCATTTTCTTCAATAACCAACATTATTTCCCTTATACGGTAAGCTTTTT
>NZ_JAQMTM010000168.1:0-5403 GCF_028331085.1 Anabaena sp. CS-542/02 | reverse complement strand
TGTTAATGGATCTTATAACATCATGAGAAAAGCAGTCCCAAATGCTTTTGCAAATGGGATAGAGGGCATTGTAGTTTGTCCAGTGAAAGTAAAACTTCCGAACTAATGCTTTGGATATTTGTCCATATTATTAGCAACTATATAAAGATTATCCTTGGTAACTGAGCATACCTGTGATAGCTGGCGTGCCATACCCGCGACTAGCACAAATTTTTGCTGATATTGAGGATTTTAGTCATCGACATCATATTATAGCAGTAACCACAAGTGTTAGGACATTTCCCTGCTTGTTGTTCCCCAATCCTTCCCAATCCTTCCCAATCCTTCCCATTCCCTGTTCCCTGTTCCCTGTTCCCTGTTCCCTGTTCCCTTAAAACCACAATTATGATGTCCTAACGTGTATGCGTAGTGCTATAGATAGCAGAAATAGTTAAAATTTGGGTAAATTTGCAAAAATTACGTAAACAATCATGGTGGATGACTCTTACTTAATCAAAAAAATCACTAAATTTTTAGTAAAAATATTCAAGCATCCAGTGATTATTGGCAGTGCGATCGCCACAGTGTTAATACTGGGATTGCAGAAGCTGCAAGTATTACAGGTACTGGAGTTAAAGGTCTATGACCAGATGATGCAAATGCGTAGTGATCCCGGCCCAGATCCCCGTTTATTAATTGTCTCCATCACTGAAGAGGATCTACAAAGATGGGGTTGGCCTTTATCTGGTGAAGTTCTCAATCAGCTTTTGAGCAAACTCGAAGAACATCAACCCATTGCGATCGGTTTAGATATTTTCCGTGATTTACCCGTACAACCTGGTCATGAAGAACTTCTACAACGCTTAGGGCGGAGTGATTCGATTATTTCTATATGTAAACATACCAATGTTCGAGAGCCTGGTATTGCACCCCCTGCGGGAGTAAAACCCGGGCGGGTAGGATTTAGCGATCTTGTGGAAGATACAGATGGTTTGATTCGCCGCAATCTCATAGCAGTGAAAGTGGAAGAGTCTGACATTTGCCAAAGTATCTATTCCTTAAGTTGGAGGTTAGCCCTGAAATACTTAGCACTGCAAGGCATTCCACTGCAATCAAACGTGAATCAGGAACTACAATTAGGTGATGTGATATTTACACCCCTTGAAAGTAACTCTGGCGGTTATGAAAATGCGGATACCAGGGGCTACCAAATTTTACTGAATTACCCCGCGCGGGGTAAAATTGCCGAAGAAGTTACTGTTACACGAGTACTTGCAGGTGAAATTACACCAGATTTAGTCAAAGACCGAATTGTTTTAATTGGTTCCACCGCACCGAGCCTAAAAGATATATTCAATACCCCATTTAATACTGGAAAAGCTGATAATTCCGGTAAGATGGCAGGGGTAGAAATACATGGACAAATGATTAGTCAGATTCTGAGTGCGGTTTTAAATAACCAGCCTCTGTTTTGGTTTTTACCTGGTTGGGCTGAAGTTCTCTGGATAGGGTCATGGTCTGTACTGGGGGGATATGTAGCCGGGCGTCTGCGATATCCATTAAGCTTAGGACTGTGGTCAGCCGCATCTTTACTAGTTTTATTTGTGGGTAACTTTGTAATTTTTACCCGCGGGGGATGGTTCCCAGTGGTTGCGCCTGCATTAGGTCTGGTAGTTGCAAATGTGAGTGTACTGGCCTATAGCGCTCATGATAGTCAACAGGATAAAAAACAAATTATACAATTGTTGCAAAGACAAAAGGAATTAATTGCTGAGTTACAAAAACAACAGGTAACCCTGACTACTACGCCAGAGACTGATTATTTATTCGAACCACTGTCAACGCAGAGATTACTGGGAACCCGTTATCAAATTACCGATAATTTAGGGCGGGGAGGATTTAGCACAACCTACTTAGCTCGAGATGTTCAACGCCCAGGAAATCCCCTGTGTGTTGTGAAACAGATGCATCCTGTCCGTCAAGATCCAGAATATCTGGAGCTAGTTAAACGACTATTTCATACCGAAGCAGATATTCTGGAAATTATGGGTAAACACCCACAAATACCCCAATTACTAGCCTTTTTATCAGAAAATAATAATTTCTATTTAGTCCAAGAGTATATTCTCGGTCATACCTTGAAACATGAGTTAAATTCTGGCATATGTTACTTAAGGTCTGAAGTCATCAAGATCCTCAAAGAAGTTTTACAAATACTGGTGTTTGTCCACAGCTATCAGGTCATTCATCAAGACATCAAACCCAGCAACTTAATGCGGCGAACAACAGATGCACAAATTGTCTTAATTGACTTTGGGGGTGTGAAACAACTGCAACCGCAAAATCATCAGCTAGATTCGATTATCTTCGCCTCTCGTGGTTATGCACCTCCTGAACAAATGATTGGTGCACCAAGACTCAATAGTGACATTTATGCTTTGGGAATACTGGCCATACAAGCCTTAACAGGGGTAAATCCTCAAGAACACCAATTTCTGAGGGATGTTAAAACTGATTTTATAACTATTCCTACACTATCTCCCAGTGGTGAGCAAATTTGGCAAGATTGGTGGCAAATAGCGGATACTACTGAGGAATTGACCAGAATATTAAATAAAATGGTACATCTCAACTACCGTCAAAGATATGAGTCAGCAATAGAAGTGTTAGAGGACATCAATAATATGCTATGAAGTACCAATCTCCATTGGTCATTAGTTATCAGCTTTTATTCAATCAAAAATGAATGCTTGACCAAGAGTAAGTATTATTTAATACCTGTAAGGGATATGGAGCTTATATTGTTTTAGAGGTTTTTTGGGAAGTATTATAGCATTTCCCATGCTCGTGAGGTACAAAGTTGTTTAGTTTCAGGGAACAGGGAACAGGGAACAGGGAACAGGGAATAGGGAATAGGGAACAGGGAATAGGCAATTGATGTGTACTTCATTAGCCTGAAAAAGGCTATAAACAGGTAATTTTTATATTAGGGAACAGAGAACAGGGAACACACCGGAAGGATTGGGAAGGATTGGGGAACAGACAAAAAACAATAAAATCCAGTCCCCTCCCCTTACAAGGGGAGGGTTAGGGTGGGGTAAAAGAATATTCGATACACTAATCATGACTTATCAAACATCCTCTTAGCTCGTTGAGTAATTTTCTTAAAACACATAGTTGGTTTCTGTGGTTGGTAACTGATTCATATGTTCACTTAACCACATTACACCATATACTAATAGTACTTATAAACCCCTAATATTTTTTCCTACAGAAAAACCATGCACAATCGTATTATCAGGGTAAATACATGGCTACACTCTTAAAGCAGACATTGAAAGATGTTGAAAACTGCAAAGGTGTATTTTGCCAAATCCACATAGGTTGGATGGTGAGGATTGGTTGTAGTATATTTTTGCTGGTCATAACTAATACAGGATATGCCCAGGGCTATGAGCAGATGCTCACACAGGAACCTAGACTGGAAACTGTTCCCCCAACTACTACTGCACCTCTAGAAGCTATTCCTGGGAAATTTAAAGTTAAAGGATTTGAGTTTTTAGGTAATACGGCTTTTAGTCAGGAACAATTAACAGCAGAAGTTAAAGATTTTCTGGACAAAGAAATTACCTTTGCTGACTTAATAGCATTAGAATCTCGGTTAAATAACTTGTATGTTGATCGTGGTTTTGTTAATTCTGGGGTGGTAATTGAACCTCAAAATCTTTCTGCTCAAAATGGTGTAGTTAGAGTTTCAATTATTGAGGGAGGTATTGAGGATATTAAGGTCAGGGGAACCCAACGCTTAAGACCCGAGTACATTCGTTCCCGGTTGGCTTTAGCAGCACAAACTCCCCTGAATCAAAATCGCATCCTAGAAGCCCTACAACTTTTAAAACTCGATCCTCAAATTCAAAATATATCGGCACAATTAACACCAGGAGTGCGACCAGATTTAAGTTTATTAGAAGTTACGGTGACAGAAGCCGATAGTTTTCATATCGATATCTTTACCAATAATGGTCGTTCTCCCAGTGTCGGTAGTTGGCGAAGGGGAGTTAAAATTAATCAAGGTAATGTCTCCGGTGATGGTGATAGTTTAAGTGTGGGTTATGCCAATACTGATGGTAGTAATGTCATAGATTTGAGCTACACTATCCCCTTGAATCCCAGCAATGGTAAACTGCGATTAGCCAGTGGGTTGACCAGAACTAACGTCACCGAGCCGCCCTTTGACCGACTTGATATTACTGGCGACTCTAGCTATTACGAAATAGGTTTCAGTCAACCATTATCTCAAAGTGCTAATCAAGAATTCGGTTTAGGTATAGCTTTTTCCCATCAACAAAGCACAACCCAACTGAGTGCGGAAGGTTTTCCTATATCTCGTGGTGCGAATAATGATGGTGAAACTCGCATTTCTAAAATTGCTTTCTCCCAGAATTGGCTAACACGTACCTCAAACTCAGTACTAGGTTTTTACTCTCAATTTAATTTAGGGGTAGGACTCTTGGATGCTACCACTAATAATGATCTGCCTGACAGTCGGTTTTTCTCATGGCGTGGACAAGGGCAATATGTGCGTGCCTTAAATCAAAAACGTGATATGTTACTCGTGTTGCGTTCTGACTGGCAATTAGTTACAGAAAGTCTTGTGCCATTGGAACAGTTTAGTATCGGGGGAATTTCTAGTGTGCGGGGTTATCGTCAGGATGCCCTATTAGCAGATAATGGCGTTGTCGTAACAGCAGAGGTTCAGTTACCTGTGTGGCGACTATCCAACAATGAAAGCGTGTTATCGCTGATTCCCTTCGCAGATTTTGGGCTGGGGTGGAATAGTGATCATACAGTTAAATTAAATACTAATACTTTGATGGGTTCTGGCTTAGGTCTGCAGTGGCTGGCTGGTCAGTTCAAGGCTCGTATTGAGTGGGGAATTCCCCTGATTCATGTCAAATCTCAGGATAGAACATGGCAAGAAAGCGGTTTATATTTCTCTGTGGAGTCCAGGTTATGAAAATTCCAGGGTTAATCAAACATCCCAGTTGTCAGTTAGTCCTTCAGATGCTCATCGGCTTAATTACTACTGCAAATATGCAGGTAGTTAACGCCCAACTCACACCAGACAATAGCTTAAACTCCACAGTCAGGAATGATACGGTAAATAACCGTGACATCATTGAAGGGGGAGCCATCCGTGGGAGTAACTTATTTCACAGTTTCACTGATTTTAACGTGGGCGCTGATAGAGGGGTTTATTTTAGTAACCCCGATAATATTGGTAATATTTTAACCAGGGTGACGGGAAGTAATCCTTCTAGTATTTTGGGAACCTTGGGAGTATTGGGGAATGCTAACCTGTTTTTAATTAATCCCCATGGTATTAGTTTTGGTGACAATGCTCGGTTAGATGTCAAAGGTTCC
>NZ_JAQMTM010000167.1:0-49917 GCF_028331085.1 Anabaena sp. CS-542/02 | reverse complement strand
TGTTAATGGATCTTATAACATCATGAGAAAAGCAGTCCCAAATGCTTTTGCAAATGGGATAGAGGGCATTGTAGTTTGTCCAGTGAAAGTAAAACTTCCGAACTAATGCTTTGGATATTTGTCCATATTATTAGCAACTATTTCAAGCTAGTTACAGCAGAAAACCAGAGTAACTGTAATTCCTTTTGGATGTAGGACTCAATCAGTTAAGCCTGGAGATTTGGCTTTTTGTGAGTTGATCCGAGCTATTTACCAGGTCAGCATTCCCCCACAGAGGTAGATTAGTGGGAGTGCGCCAAAATACTGGTAATTTTTTGATATGAATAACAATCCTAGGAGGAAATTTGAAGGTATCAATTTTGCGGCGAGAGTGGTTTTCTAACACTCGACAGGATATCATGGCGGGGGCCGTTGTGGGACTAGCTTTGATTCCAGAAGCGATCGCCTTTTCCATTATCGCCGGGGTTGATCCCAAAGTCGGGCTTTACACCTCATTTATTATTGCCGTGATCACCGCCTTTTTAGGAGGTAGACCGGGGTCAATTTCCGCGGCCACGGGCGCAATGGCCCTATTAATGATTAATTTAGTCAAAGATCATGGCTTACAATATCTATTCGCCGCCACCCTCTTAACCGGGGTGTTTCAAGTTGTATTTGGGGTGCTCAAACTGGGTCGCCAAATGAAATTTGTACCCAGAGCGGTAATGATTGGCTATATTAACGCCTTAGCGGTGTTAATTTTCCTGGCCCAGTTACCCCAACTCACCAACGTTCCCCCCACTGTATATATATTAACGCTCCTGTCTTTGGTAATTATTTACATTTTACCCCGCTTTACCAAAGCAGTACCCTCCCCCTTAGTAGCTTTAGCAGTGATGACGATCGCCGCCATGGCGCTAAAACTAGAAGTTCCCACAGTAGGGGATATGGGAGAACTACCCAAGAGTTTACCCTTGTTTGCTCTACCCCAAGTCCCCTGGAATCTGGAAACCTTAAAGATTATTTTGCCCTATTCCCTCACCTTAGCGATCGTGGGTTTATTAGCTTCCTTCCTGACTGCTGCTTTAGTGGATGAACTCACAGATACACCCAGCGATAAAAACCAAGAAGCTAAAGGACAAGGTATTGCTAATATCGTCACTGCCTTCTTTGGCGGCATGGCAGGATGTGGAATGATTGGACAATCGGTAATTAATGTCCAGTCTGGTGGTAGGGGGAGACTCTCCACCCTTGCGGCCGGAGTTTTCCTATTAATTGCTATTTTATTTTTACAGGATTGGGTCAGACAAATGCCCATGGCTGCATTGGTAGCCGTAATGATTATGGTGTCCATTGGTACGTTTCGCTGGTCATCCTTTCAGAATATTCGCCGCATCCCCACCACGGAAACTGCGGTCATGTTAACCACAATGTTTGTGACTATTTTTACCCGCAATTTTGCCCTGGGGGTAGTTACCGGTATCGTCATGAGTACTTTATTCTTCTCTAACAAAATTGCTCAGTTAGTGTTTGTGGATAAAGTGCTGAGTGAGGACGGTTCCCATCGCACATATAAGGTAGCTGGTCAAATTTTCTTTTTATCACGAGATGAATTTCTCGCTGCTTTTGATTTTACCGAACTAGTGGAGCGGGTGAGTATTGATCTGACTCATGCTCACCTGTGGGACCAAGGAGCAGTGGAGGTACTTGATAGAGCAGTGCTGAAATTTCGCCGTAATGGTGCAGATGTGGAAGTCCTGGGACTAAATGAAGCTAGTGCAACCTTGCTGAATAAATTGGCTATGTATCCTAAAGCCGATGGTTTGAACAAACAATAGTATTTTAACAGCATCATGAAAAATATTTTACTTTGTACCGATGGCTCCTCTTTTGCAGAAAATGTTTATAAATATGGTGCTTGGTTTGCTCTCAAGTTTGGTTGTCACATTAATGTTTTATTTGTGACTGATATTCGTAGTCAACAAGTAGCTTCTACTGGTAACCTCAGTGGTACTATTGGACTAGGGAGCGCTGAAAACTTATTGCATGAGCTGGTCAATTTAGAACATCAAAAAGCCAAGCTGAATAATCAACGCGCTAGATTGATTTTACAAAATGCTGCGGCAATTCTCAAAGCTGAAGGTGTCACAGATGTGCAGTTAACCAATAAAACCGGGTTTTTGGTAGATTGTTTTGATGAGTTTGAGAAAGATGCAGATTTGATTGTTTTGGGGAAACGGGGAGAAGGTGCAGAATTTGCTTCGGGTCACTTAGGGGCTAATATAGATCGCATTGTGCGCAGTAGTACTAAACCATGCTTAGTTACACCGCAGGAATTTAAACCAATTTCCCGCCTGTTAGTGGCTTATGATGGTAGTGTTACGGGTAACAATATTCTCCAATTTTTAGCCGCTTATCCTGTATTGACAGATTTAGAAATTCATTTGCTGACTGTGGCTAAAACTGGGAAGCTGGAAACGGCAACTCAAACACAACATCAAGGTAAGCTATATTTGCAAACCGTTGGATATGAGCCAGTTTGTAGTGTTTTAGAGGGTGACCCAGAAACAGCTATCACTCATTATATTAGCCAAGCAGATATTAGTTTTTTGCTCATGGGCGCTTACGGTCACAGTCGCATTCGCCATTTAGTCATTGGGAGTACCACCGCTCAACTGCTCAGAAGTAGCAATATTCCTGTATTGTTATTCCGTTAGCTGACTGCGCTGTGTTCCCACGCTTATAAGCGTGGGTTGTTTGGCTATCTCAAAAAAAGCTTTAATTTCAGGCTTTCTCGGTTGTGGGGGGGAGCGCAATGGGACTTAATTCTAGTTCTGGGTGGTCTCCCTTAACTTGGTCTAGGTTCCACTGGTTTTTAAACAACAGTACGGGACGCTCCCAACGGTCTTTTACCACAAAGGTGTTAAATAAACGCCCGACTTTATCCAAAATATCCCAACCTCCAGTTACCCAACGCGCTACTGAATAAGGTAAAGCTTCTAAGTAGGTCTCCACTCCGTACTCATTGACTAGACGAAACTGCACTACTTCAAACTGCAGTTGACCAACGGCTGCTAAAATGGGGTTACGTTTGCTTTCATCTGTGGAGTGTAAAATTTGTACGGCTCCCTCTTCTTGTAGTTCTGTTACTCCTTTATTAAAATTCTTATATTTCGTTGGGTCGGCATTCCTCAAGTAAGCAAATAGTTCTGGGGAGAAGGAGGGTATACTGGGATAAATCAACTTGTCGCCTATGTAAACAGTGTCTCCAATGGCAAATGTCCCTGGGTTATTTAAACCTACTACATCCCCTGGATATGCTACCTCTACTGTGTCTCTTTCTTGGGCGAATAACTTTTGAGGGTGGGAAAGACGCACTGTTTTACCTGTGCGCGCATGGTTAACTACCATATCTTTTTCAAATTTACCAGAACACACCCTTAAAAAGGCAATGCGATCGCGGTGTTTGGGGTCCATGTTAGCTTGTAATTTGAAGACAAAGCCAGAAAACTCTGGATATGTCGGGTCAATTTTACCTTTGTTACTTTCATGGGGGGTGGGTCTGAGTCCATATTCTAAAAAGGACTTGAGAAACAATTCTACCCCAAAGTTATTCATTGCACTACCAAAAAACACCGGGGTCATTTCACCTCGATGCACTGCTTCTTGGTCTAGGGTGGGTCCCAAACTATCCAAAATTTCTAATTCTTCTTGCAGTTGGTGATACAAATTTTCACCTACAAGGGACTCTATTCTGGGGTCATTGGCGGCGATAATAGTATCTGTGGCTTTTCTTGTACCATGGTCGCCACTCTTTTGAAATAGATGTATTTGCTGGTGTTGACGGTCAAAAATCCCTTGAAATTGGTCTCCTGTGCCAATCGGCCAGTTAATTACATAGGTTGACAGTCCCAATTCCCGCTCAATTTCATCAATTAGCTCTAAGGGCGACATACTGGGACGGTCGAGTTTATTAATAAATGTAAAGATAGGCAGGGAACGCAGTCGGCAAACTTCAAATAATTTGCGGGTTTGGGTTTCTAGCCCCTTGGCTGCATCAATGAGCATGACTGCATTATCCGCTGCTGCCAAGGTTCTGTAAGTATCTTCACTGAAATCTTGGTGTCCTGGGGTGTCTAAAAGATTGAGGAGACAATTTTGATACTCGAATTGTAATACTGTGGAGGTGATGGAAATCCCTCTTTGTTGCTCCATGGCCATCCAGTCTGAGGTGGCGTGGCGTTGGGAACGACGAGCTTTGACGGAGCCAGCTTGTTGAATTGCTCCCCCGTAGAGGAGGAGTTTTTCGGTGAGTGTGGTTTTACCCGCGTCGGGGTGAGAGATAATCGCAAAGTTGCGCCGGCGTTCTATTTCTTGTGGGGCGATCGCATCCCGTAATTCTGTTGGCATAAGTTGAAAATTTAAAAGAACTGCTCTATTGTCAAACCGATGTAGTCTATCTTCAGACAAGCTGTATGATCATGCAAGACAAGCAATCATTAGAGCATTCCTATAGTGGCCACTGATCACCAATTTTGATGCTAAATAAGCTAATTTTTTTCAAGCTACAAAGCTGCACGGCTGAAAGACAAAAAGTTTTGACATTTTCGTTTTCTAATTGTACAACTAAATCCACTGTTTTCACTTCTTTATTACCACACTGAAACTACCACCAAATGCGATCGCCATGTTCATCTAGCCTTGCTGCGCGAATCACATCAGAAATTTCTTCTGCGTCTTTGACATGGTGGAGTGCTTTTTTTGTGCCATCAGGATACTCTACCACAAAGTACGTTGGGACTGTAATCTGGTCTCCTGTGATATCTGGCACATTCACGGCTATCTGTTGCGCTTTTTCCTCTAGGGTTTTAGACTCGTCTATAACATCCCCTGGGTTGGCGGTTAAGTTTCTTTCTTTGACTGTTGGTGCAGTGTCTTGATAGTCGTGACTAACTGGCTGATGTAGATTGTTGAGTTTCTTAGTCATGATGTTTTACCTTGGGGAAAATTTATACATCTATAGCAGTAACCACAAGTGTTAGGACATTTCCCTGCTTGTTGTTCCCCATTCCCTGTTCCCTGTTCCCTTAAAACCACAATTATGATGTCCTAACGTGTATGCGTAGTGCTATACTAAGAACAATCTAAAAAATTATCCCTGTGATGAGTTCCTTCTCTAGAGGGAGAAAAACACAAAAAACAGGTTATTCGGCGCAGTTGACAATTAAGTGTGTGAGGGCATCAATCAGGCGATCGCCTTCCATGGGTATAATGTCTTTACCATGCATAATTTCTTGAGTAGTCACGAAGTGGACTAAGGAGCCAATGAGAATTCTGGCTGTTGCTTCTGGGTCAGGTATTTTTAATTCCGGGTGAGCTGCTAAATATTTACTGATGGTCTCTATGGCTGGTTTAGCGATGCTGTAAATAAAAACCTGGGCTAACTCGGGAAACCGCGCCGACTCCCCCATTAATAGCCGTTCAAATGACTGATATTCTTTATCTTTGACCATCTGTTCTAAGGCTGTCACTGCTAACCGCCGTAGGACAACATAGGGTTCTCCATGTAAGGGTTGTGACCCCAATATGGAGTAAAACCTTTTTCTGGCTAATTTCTCAATTAATGCTTTAAATAATCCTTTTTTATCTTGAAAGTAACTGTATACTGTTGCTTTAGAAACTCCTGCTGCTTCTGCTACCCTATCCATACTCGCAGCTGCATACCCACGAGCTAAAAATTCTTGCATCGCCCCTTGCAGAATTTTTTCCCTTTTCTCTACTGAGTTCGAGCGGTCAGTTTCTCCACCTTTTGGGCGTATCATGTGCCAATAGTCCTTAACATTATCAATATTTTCACACTTTTGTTAGTAATCGCTTGACTAAACTACTCGGTTTAGTATAATTCTATTATAGAACTAAACGGTTTAGTTTTGTATCTTGTAGTTCATTTTGGGGATTATGTAACCATAGCAGCGATTCCTAGTCTACAGAGGAAAAATGTAGGTAATGACCACAAAGAAACTATTTATCTCTCGTGTACAGACTAATACCTCAGTGAAAATTTTTAGTTAGTGGAGTGGAACCCCATGATTATGTCCAAAATTCACCGGACAGTATCACATCTATTTTCTCTGGTGAGTGATAAAAGAGAGTTAGGCGGGACATTTACCAAAATAGGATTTTTTCTGATTTGAATCAGTGTATTTGGAATTGCTTCAAAGGTATGCTATTGTGCAAAACTCAAAGCTAGATCGAGCTATATCATCATCCCCATCGATTTTACGTCCGCCCCTTGTTATAGCCATTATTGTATCTTTAACTCTAATCAGTACTAGTGTTTATACGGTATTTAAATTCCAGGATAAATTAAATCAAAATGAGTCCAGCCCAGCAGCAATAATCCCTGATTTAACAACCGTAACAGCACTAGGACGCATCGAACCAAAAGGACAAGTGATTAAAATTTCTGCTCCCATGTTGCCGGAAGGAAGTCGGGTAGAAGAACTTTTAGTCACAGAGGGGGACAGGGTAAAAGCAGGGCAGGTGATAGCGATTTTAGACAGCCGAGATCGCCTGTTGGCGGCCTTGCAAGAGGCTGAGGAACAAGTGAAAGTAGAACAGGCGAACTTAAAGCGCATCAAAGCAGGTGCTAGACGTGGAGAAATTTTAGCACAACAAGCGATAATTGCCGGCTTAGAGGCAGAACGCCAAGGTGATATTGCTGCCCAAGAAACCACTGTAGCCCGATGGCTGGCGGAAGTGGGGAATGCGGCGATAGAAAACCAAAGATATGAAGAACTGTATAAACAAGGGGCAATATCAGCCTCCCAAAGAGACAGCAAGAGCTTAAAACTGGAAACAGCCCAGAAAAATTTACAAGCAGCACAAACACAGTTAACTCGCACTCAGTTAACTAGCCAGGAAAAAATTAACGCAGCTAGAGCAACACTTAATAGCATCACTGAAGTGCCACAGGTGGATATCGAAGCAGCTCAAGCCGAAGTGAATCGGGCTATAGCAGTTATGAAGCGGGCCCAAATCAATCTCCAGCAGGCTTATGTGCGATCGCCTCAAGATGCACAAATATTAGAGATCCATTCCCGTCCGGGAGAATTAATTTCAAGTAATGGTATTGCTGACATTGGGCAAACCAGCCAGATGTATGTAGTTGCGGAGGTTTACGAAAGCGATATCAATAAAGTTCATCCAGGGCAGAAAGTAGAGGTATTTGGTAATTTTGTCCCTATTGAACTGCAAGGGGTAGTAGATCGGATTGGCTTACAAGTGCGGCGGCAAAATCTCATTAATACAGACCCCACAAGTAATATTGATAACAGAGTCCTTGAGGTTTATATCCGACTAGATGAAACTTCCAGTCAGAAGGCTGCCAAATTAACCAATATGCAAGTTAAGGCAGTGATTCAACTGACTAATTCGTAATTAGTTACACCAATCAGCAATGGACAGGGGGCTTAGGAGAAAATTCCCCAACTATGTCAATTTTCCGATTAACCCTACTCAGCACAACCTATGATGGGACTAATCCAACAACTGCGACGACGCACGCCCCTAGGATGGCTGCAACTGAGTCACGAAAAAAGCCGCCTGCTGGTAGCACTCTCAGGGATTGCTTTTGCGGATGTTTTGATGTTCATGCAGATGGGCTTTCAGACGGCGCTATATGACAGTAACACTAGACTACATCGCAGTTTACAGGCAGATATTCTTTTAACCAGTCCCCAAGCCCGTAGTATGCAAAATATGCCGACATTTTCTCGGCGGCGGCTTTATCAGGCTATGGATATACCGGGGGTGAACTCAGCAGAAGCAATGTATGTGAATAACATCATTTGGAAGAATCCCCAAACCCACCGCCAGACATCGGTACAAGTCATCGGTTTTAATCCAGATCAGCCAGTTTTTGATTTACCGGAAGTGAATCGGCAGTTACAGTCTATCAAACTACCTGATACTGTGTTATTTGACCGCAATGCTCGGGGTGATTACCAACAGGCGATCGCCAAAATTAATCAAGGTGAAAAAGTCACTACTGAAATAGAGGGGCGGACTATTACCATTAGTGGTTTATACACCGTCGGGGCTTCCTTTGGTTCTGATGGTAGCTTAATCACCAGTGATCAAAACTTTTTACGGTTGTTTTCTAGACGCCCAGCCAGCAATATCAGTTTAGGTTTGCTCAAGGTCAAACCCGGTTATGACCCGAAAAAGGTAGCAAAGGCTTTACAAGCCTACCTCAGAGATGATGTCAGGGTGATGACCCACCCAGAGTTTATTGAATTTGAAAACAATTTCTGGCGCACCAATTCCCCCATTGGGTTTATTTTTAGTTTGGGTGTATCCATGGGGTTTGCTGTGGGGGTGATTCTGGTTTATCAAGTTCTTTCTACTGATGTCAATGCCCATGTCAGGGAATATGCTACTTTTAAGGCTTTGGGATATCGCAATTACTACTTTTTAAGTGTAGTGTTTGAACAAGCTTTGATTTTAGGAGCATTGGGGTTTATTCCAGGGGTAGCAGTGTCTTTGGGACTTTACCAAATGACTCGCACCGCTACAAATCTACCTATGTATATGACCGCAGCCCGGGCTTTACACGTGCTGGTTTTAACTATCATTATGTGCTCAATTTCCGGGGCGATCGCCACTCGTAAACTACGCTCTGCTGACCCGGCGGATATGTTTTAGATGGAACTATATAGCATTTACCCGGCTCGTAGGGAACAGGGAACAGGGAACAGGGAACAGGGAACAGGGGATAGGGAGCAGGGGATAGGGAACAGGGAACAGGGAACGGGGAACGGGGAATAGGGAATAGGGAATGGGGAATGGGGAATAGGGAATAGGGAATAGGGAATAGGGAACTTGGTGTGTACTTCATTAGCATGAAAAAAGCTTGAAAAGGTAAAATTTAAAACTGCTATGCTTCCAGTCATTTCCATCCGCAATCTCGATCACTACTTTGGAGAAGGTTCATTGCGTAAGCAAGTTTTATTTAATATTCATCTAGAGATTCGACGTGGTGAAATTATTATTTTGACTGGCCCCTCTGGTTCGGGTAAAACTACGCTCCTGACTTTAGTGGGTGGGTTGCGTTCTCCCCAGTTTGGTAGTTTGCAGGTGTTAAACAGGGAACTTTGCGGTGCTAGTGCGGCAGAATTAGTGCGATCGCGACAGCATAACGGTTATATTTTTCAAGGGCACAATCTGCACCGTAGTTTGACAGCACTGCAAAATGTCAGAATGGGTTTGGAACTGCACAAGCATATTGGACTTGGACAGATGCAAACCCGTTCGGCTCTGATGTTGGAGCAGGTAGGTTTAGGAAATCACCTTGATTATTATCCTGACCAATTATCGGGAGGACAGAAACAACGAGTAGCCATCGCCCGGGCTTTGGTCAGCCATCCCCCTCTAGTTTTAGCGGATGAACCGACTGCAGCTCTTGACAGTCAATCGGGTCGGGATGTGGTCAACCTGATGCACAAACTGGCCAAGGAACAGGCTTGTACAATCCTCATGGTGACCCACGACAATCGCATTCTGGATATTGCTGATCGTATTGTGCAGATGGAAGATGGTAAACTAGTTGATACCTCTGCTGTGAAGGTAAAAATTTAAATAGATTCGCGTAATTCCCCCCTGATTTCCTGAGTGTAAGCGAATATGTATCGGTTGTCCTATTTAAGTCTTAAAGGGTGGAAACCCAACCGCCACATCATCTTGATTGGCATCTTTACATCTGCTTTAGTTGTCATCTTAGCTTTACCTCTACTTGCTTTGCAAGTAGAACAGGTAACTCCCAGCAATCCTCATCTGGGTGATACTTTATCTGTGGTAATTAACGTCACTAATCCAGAGATTGTTAGTAATCCCACTGTATCCATAGGTAATAATTCTTATCCAGCTTTTCCCATCGACTCTGGTAAATATCGGGCTTTAATTCCTACAACTCCACTAGATAAAGCCGGCAGGATAACACTCAAGGTTACCGGGGATGCTCAAGAGCGAAACTTGGCAGTAAATTTGCGTCATCGCACCTTCCCTACACAACGGATTAATTTACCACCGGGGAGGGCGGGGGTCAAGGCCACAGAACATGAACTAGAGCGGGTAGCAGCTTTCAAAGCACTACAAACCCCTCAAAAGCATTGGAATGGCCCCATGGTGAAACCCAATGTCGGTAGGATTACTACCATTTATGGTGTCCGGCGTTACTATAATGGTAAATTTGCCCCAGATTACTACCATCGTGGGCTAGACTACGCTAGTCCTACGGGTTCACCAGTAGTGGCCCCGGCGGCTGGAACAGTTGCTTTGGTAGGTACGGTGTCGGCAGGGTTCCGAGTTCATGGCAACACCGTTGGGATTGACCATGGACAGGGAGTAACTAGTATTTTACTACACCTCAATAGTATTAAGGTTAAAGAGGGTGATTTTGTGACCGCAGGTCAAGTAGTTGGGACGGTTGGTTCTACCGGCGCTTCCACCGGTCCACATTTGCACTGGGGTTTATATGTCAACGGCAAATCTGTTGATCCTGTCCCTTGGCGATTTGGTGCTATTAATTAAGATAGGTAAAAAGTCAAGGCACCACGGAAACAAGGGTGCCGACTGTTAGTTTATTATATAATGAACGAACATCCTCATTACGCATTCTTAAGCAGCCATGAGAGATAGCAAGTCCCAATAAGTGTATATCTGGGGTGCCATGAAAACCAATTTCATTGCGTCCATCTGACCAAAAACCAATCCATCGGTCTCCCAAAGGACTATCGGCACCTGATGGAAATATTTGATCAGTGATGGGGTGCTGCCAAATCGGATATTTTTGCATATCCCTCACCCGGAAGGATCCTGTAGGGGTCTCCCAACCCTCCTTACCTATGGCAATGGGGTAACTGGCTATGACTTCACCTGTATGGTAAACATAGGTACGGCGATCGCTTAATTTCACTACTACTTCTATATCAGATGATTTGGGTGTAGATAAACCCTGAGAATTGGGGCTTTCTCCAGGAAACACTGATGGTATTTTCAGGAATGACTCATTATTTTGGGTGGTATTGCCGAGTGTATCTGATATCTCAGTCACCCCGCTATTCTCGACCACAGGCTGCTGAATGGATTTATTCCCCAGTGGAAATTTCCGCAATATCGCGTCATTTATATTACTTCCATAGGCAGGTTCCAGGCGGCTGTGAATTTTTGTTAGCCGCCAATGGACAGCCAGTGATAAAATGGCTGTGCCAAAACACAGAAACATAACTATACGCGCAGCAGATTCATTTCTTCTTACCATTGCTATCGCTTATTGTTTATCTTGAACATCTTCAGGGGACTAATTGGTTTTTGAGTATGTCCCAAATTATCCATAATTTATCAACACTTATCTGTTCTGTTTTGACATACTTATGTTTGTCAAGGTTTTGATAGCATTTTCCATGCTCGTGAGGTACAAGGTTTTTTAGTTTCAGGGAACAGGGAACAGGGAACAGGGAATAGGTAATAGGTAATAGGGAACAGGGAATAGGTAATAGGTAATAGGTAATAGGGAACAGGGAATAGGGAACAGGGAATAGGGAATAGGCAATTGATGTGTACTTCATTAGCCTGAAAAAGGCTATACTAGCATAAAAATATTTACTTGTAATTTATACTGCTATTCAGCAAACATCCCAAAAATTGTCCTAAAAAGTCAGGTTTTTCGTACATTTGACCATATTAACAGAACTAAGCTTCAATATATTTACACAAAGCCTCAAAATTTTGGCTGAAAACAGACCTTGACTTGATCTTGATCTGTTGATGTCCTAATGTGATCTAGTCCTAAGCTGAGTATTTTATATACAAAACTATACTTATGTTGACAAGCATTGACATAAGTGAGATACTGCCATGTACCAGTCAGAGATCCGTCACTGTTTCCTGGAACATTGCACCCATTAGCTTGTCTAATAGGTAGGGATGATTTAAAGTTCAGTACGATCTATGAGCCAATCGATTACTGTATCCTGGTCAACTGTGGATGCCAGATACCCGGAAGCATCGGTGCTTGACAAACTCTCTAATCACGATCTAATTTTACGCTGTCAAACTGGACTGCGTCCAGATCGGGCTGCATTTGCAGAGCTATTGAAGCGCTATCAAAGTCAAGTTGAGCGAACTTTATACCACCTGGCTCCAGATTGGACTGACAGGGCTGACTTAGCTCAAGAAGTGTGGATTCGAGTCTATCGAAATATTAGCCGATTACAAGACCCCGTGAAGTTTCGGGGCTGGTTAAGTCGGATTTCTACGAACTTGTTTTATGACGAGTTGCGTAAACGGAAGCGGGTAACTACTCCGTTGTCATTGGATGCACCCCGTACACTGGACGATGGCCAGATGGATTGGGAAATTCCTGGAGATACCCCAGGACCTGAGGAAGTCCTGACAACTAGGGAGTTTTACGAGCAACTGCGAGATGCGATCGCGGATTTACCAGAGGTATTTCGGACTACTATTATTCTCAGAGAAATCGAAGGGATGACCTATGAAGAAATTGCCGAAATCACCGGTGTTTCTTTGGGTACTGTTAAATCCAGAATCGCTAGAGCTAGATCCAGATTACAAACTCAGTTGCAAAATTATCTAAATGCTTAATTTACAAGACATCCTCTTAGTGGCTTGTCAATAAATGTGTTTCTCGGCTAATGGCAAAGTTTCAACAGTCCCCCTCACATGAGGCCTAATTTGATGAATTAATTCGGATTTTTCTCTGCTTTTGCCCGCATATGAATGGGTCATAATGCTACAATGAAAAGTAATTCTTCATTTGATGACCGTGACCTGCGGCTCAATCTTCAAGATGTGTCAGAAGGTACAGGTCACCCTACTAACGAATCAACGGGTGCTATGGATATGGTGGAGCGCGATCGCTTCGAGTTATTGAGTGCTTACCTCGATGGAGAGGTAACAGCCGCCGAAAGTAGGCAAGTGGAAGAATGGCTGGAAAACGATGCCTCTGTCCAATGCCTGTATACCCGGTTACTAAATCTCCGGCAAGGTCTGCGGAGTATACCAGTACCAGCAGTTCAGCAATCATCAGAAGTCACAGCCCACCAAGTGTTAAAGCGTGTGCAGCACCGGCGTTTGCGTCTAATTGTGGGGATGGGAGGAACTGCTGTGGCGGCTTGTGTACTCTCTGCTGTATCAACCTTGCTACCCGGTGGTAAACTGAACACACCACAACTGGCGCAAAAACTACCAGGAGGGTCTACACAAGACACTATGGAGTCTCTAGTTGCTATTTCCCCCCTGATGGTGGCGTTAAATAACCCAGTCATCGAAATTCCCAAAGCTGCAATGGCTTACCCAGAAAACTCTCTGAATTTCGAGCCGCCTCTGGGGGAAAAATAACCACAGATTAATTCATCCAACCGTGTTATCAACTATCATGGCTAAATGAGAGCCAAAATTGAAAATACAATCCTCCTGATTCACCACGATGATTTACCAGCCTTTAAAAAAGGTGGTTCTGTGGTGAGGAATTCTTACTTTTGGTCTTTACGTTCAATTGCGGGTCGAGCTTCCCGTGATCGTGACTGGGAGTATGAACCAGAAGTATGGTTAGCTCTGTCCCGAATGCTGTTATCTTTTGCTGAGTCTGGATATTTGGGTTACAAGGAAACTTTGTTAGAATTTCCCCTATCCCAAGGGGAAATTCCATCTGTATTAAAAGATACGGCTACTTGGGAGTGACTACCGTGGTCGGTACTAACAGGCTATCTTCTAGTTTCCCTATACCGAGAAAGCAGGTGTCTTGATTGTACACTCTGGCTATGCCGGCAAAGTCCCCATTTAGGGTTATTTTTTGCCCCTGACACCATTTGACAGCCGGGAGATTGGGTAATGTCACTGAGGGCAAATGTTCTAAAGGTACATCTGGGGAGATGGGTTGAAATGTCCCTGTTTGTAGTTGTGTTTCTAGGTCACTGAAACTGAGGCTATGTTGAAGGTTGAAACCGCTACTGGCGGTACGGAGTAAAGCGGCAAGAGTCCCACCAGTTCCTAGGATAGCGCCTAAGTCACGAGCAATGGCTCTAATATATGTACCACTACCACAGGCGATCGCTACATCCAATTCGGGAAAATCCCCCGATCGCCAATCTAAAATTTCTGTATGAAAAATTTCTACTGTCCGTTTAGGTACTTCCACGGTTTGACCTTGGCGCGCTAAGTCATAAAGGCGTTTACCATCAACTTGGATGGCGCTATAAATTGGCGGGATTTGCTCAATTTTACCTTGAAATTGTGCCATTTCTTTGGTAACTTCAGTCAGGGTCAACCCTGGACAAGGTTCACAGCTAATGATTTCACCCTGTAAATCATCTGTTGTGGTCTGCACACCTAAGCGGATGGTCGCTGTGTAGGCTTTATTTTCTGGGAGATATTGTAATAATCTGGTAGCCTTACCCAGGGCGATAGGTAAAACACCTGTCGCAGCAGGGTCTAATGTCCCCGCGTGTCCCACACGTTTGAGTCGCAGAAGTTTTCGCACCCGCGCTACGCAGTCGTGAGATGTCCAGTCATAGGGTTTATTTAAATTCAGAAACCCCTCTAGGGGCAAATTTGGTAAGCTCATGTATAATATAATTAATCTAATTGGCTTTACCTAGGGCGATCGCCACTGAACCAGTTACGACTAACAGTGCGCCTAATATCCCAATTACAGTTAGATGTTCTGTGGGCATCAGAGTAGGGTAAACTGTTGATACGGTGGCAACGGCAATTAAAGTAATAATCGGGGCGATAGCTAACACTGCACTAACTCTTGATGCTGGCCAATGTTGTAATGATTCCGCAAAAGCACCATAGGCGATGAGGGTGTTTAAACCACAAAACAGTAAAACTAATAATTGGGAACTACTCAAGGTGACAATTTTTCCGGGTTGAGCAAAGGGGGTGAATAATACAGCACATCCACCATATATAATCACCATGATTTGAGCAGAGGACAGGGAGTTTAATAGTTGTTTTTGGCATAGGGCGTAAATAGCCCATGCTGCTGCTCCTATAACTATTAAACCACTACCAAGAATATATCTTCCCTGGACTGTGATTAAAGTCAGTTGCTCATGGAAAAATATCATATATCCGCCGGTGAGGATACTCACCCCTAGCCATTGATGCACTGTATAACGCTCTCGGAAAATTACCAAACCACCTAAACTTAATAATAGTGGCGCTAATTGAATCAAAACCTCAGCGTTCCCAGCTGAGGTTAAGGCTAACCCTTGCATAAATAGCAGGTAGTTAAATCCTAAAAATAGGGTGGCGATCGCTAATAATATCCCTGAACTAGAGCGCAATTTTTGCCAATCGGGTAATTTACCCCCCAATGCTAACAATACAGCTAGGACTACAAAGGACAACAAAAAGCGGAACCATATAATAGTATAGACATCCAGAACTTGTAAACTTACAGTCAGGGCGATCGGTAGGATTCCCCATAACCAGACTGTTAATAACGATAATCCTAAACCTAAACGCCAACGACCGGAACTTTGATGCATAAATTAACTGCTGGGGAGTGTCAAGTTTGTAATATCTCTAACAACTGGGATTCAGTCAACTGAGAAATTCCTAAAGCTTCTGCTTTTGCTAACTTAGAACCCGCATCTTCACCCACAAGCAGATAATCAGTTTTTTTGCTGACTGAATTAGTTATCTTACCCCCGGCTGTTTGAATTAACTCTTTAGCCTCATCTCGTGTTAAAGTTGGTAATGTCCCGGTAATTACCAAGATTTTACCAGCTAATCGGGAATTAACCTGAGTCACTGTTTTTGTTTCTTCCCTGGTAGCTAGTTGTAGCCCTGCGGATTGCAATCGGGTAATTAACAATTGATTAGGATCAATGCGGAACCATTGATATACAGATTGGGCAATTTCCGCACCAATACCATAAATACCAGCAATCTCCGATTGTTTAGCTGTGGCTAACTTTTCTACGGTGGAGTAC
Organism: Anabaena sp. CS-542/02; assembly: GCF_028331085.1. Taxonomy (NCBI): domain Bacteria; kingdom Bacillati; phylum Cyanobacteriota; class Cyanophyceae; order Nostocales; family Nostocaceae; genus Anabaena; species Anabaena sp. CS-542/02. The sequence continues at coordinate 33,916 of NZ_JAQMTM010000167.1, read as the reverse complement.
TTCTGAGTTAATAATTGGGCATTGACATTACCCACGTGACGGATACCTAAACCATATAATACCCTAGACCAGGGTTGATTTTTTGATTGGGCGATCGCCTTGATTAATTTCTCTGCCGATTTTTTCCCCATTCTTTCTAATGCACATACATCACTTTCTGTCAAGTCATATAAATCAGCGACAGAACCCACCAAACCCCTATCCACAAGTTGATAAACTAACTTTTCCCCCAGACCTTTAATATCCAAAGCATCCCGACTGACCCAATGTTCAATTTCCCCTTTGAGAATAGCGGGACAGGAAGCATTAACGCAGCGTGTCACCGCTTCACCCGACTCTCTGACCACCGGTTGACCACAAACTGGGCAATGGGTAGGCATAATAAAAGGTTGAGCATCCGCTGGACGCAGTTCTGGGAGTACCCGCACCACCTCCGGGATGATTTCCCCAGCTTTACGCACAATCACAGTATCCCCAATGCGGATATCTAACTGCATAATGCGATCGCTATTATGTAAAGTAGCACGGGAAACCGTAGTCCCCGCTAATTGTACAGGGCGCATTTCAGCCAAAGGCGTTAACGCCCCTGTGCGTCCCACATTCACAGAAATATTTTCTACCCTGGTTGGTGCTTCTTCTGCTGGATATTTTAAAGCAATAGCCCACCGGGGGAACTTTTGGGTAAACCCTAGGTGTTCTTGTAACTTAAAAGAATTTAACTTGACTACTACCCCATCAGTCATGTAAGGTAAAGATAGGCGTTCTGTATCCCAATATTGGTAATATGCTGCTACCTCAGCCATAGAACCACAGAGTTTGTGATTGGGATTCACAGGAAAACCCATAGTTGCCAATAACTCTAAAGCTTCCCATTGGGTATTAGCAATACTTGCATCATCCATCCCGGAAATGTGCAAGGTATAAGCAAAAAAATCTAACCGTCGCTGGGCGACAATGCGGGAGTCTAATTGTCTGAGTGTACCAGATGCAGCATTGCGGGGGTTAGCAAATAAACTCTCTCCTGATTTTTCCCTCTCGGCGTTAATTTGTTTAAATACCTCCAAAGGTAAAAACGCCTCCCCCCGGACTTCCACCCGGTTGAAACTTTTGGAACCAGCAAAATGTAACTTTAAGGGAATTGAACGAATTGTCCGCACGTTTTGCGTAATATCTTCACCCACCACCCCATCACCACGAGTTACACCCCTAACTAAAACCCCATTTTCATAGGTTAAAGCCAAAGCTGAACCATCAATTTTTAATTCTGTAACGTATTCTACCCCATCTATTATATTAGGTGCTTGTCGTCGCCAGCGTTTATCCCATCTTTGCAATTCCTCAAGATTAAAAGCATTCTCCAAACTGTAGAGGGGAATGTGATGACGTACAGAAGTAAAATGTGTTGCTGGTTTCTCACCTACGCGCTGGGTGGGACTATCTGGGGTCAGTAATTCAGGATAGTTAGTTTCTAGTTCATACAATTCTCGATATAGTTGGTCATAGATCGCATCCTCCATAATCGGCGCATCTAGGACATAATAAGCATAACTAGCTTGTTGCAACAACTGGCGTAGTTCTTCTATATGTTTTAGTTCCGAGTTAATCTCTGTCATGGGACTGTAGAAATATCCACTATATAGGATGATTAGGGTATTCTTCCAGGTGACTCGGTTGGCTCAGGTTTAATAGTCACTGTCAGCTACACATAGACCCTTACATTTTATCCCATTGGTGGCAGTCCGATGACAGTGAACACAGAGAACTTTTTCTTTAATGTTGTTTGTATCCGTGCTTGGCTGTAATTTATCTTCTTGGCTGGGTGATTTTACAGTCATAAACCATGAAATATTTTAGGACTGTTTACATTTTATCAATATTTGTGCTTCAGGATTTTTGTGTACCGTCAGCCCAGTGATTAGAATAAGATAGCCTAGCAATGCTTGAAGAAGGGGTATAATGAGTCAGTCAGCAATCATTACCGCATCGCCAGATGTGATGAGTGGTACGCCAGTATTCACAGGGACTCGCGTTCCTGTGCAAACCCTACTGGATTATTTAAAGGCGGGAGAGTCTATTGATGATTTTTTAGAGGGATTTCCCACAGTGAAGCGAGAACAGGTCAACCATTCTTTTCTTGTTGCTTTGTAGCCAGAAGATTCATCAAAATATTGGCAGCCTGAGAACAATCGTAAGGCGACCAGACCGGATATTCTTGATTTGCGACAAAGAAGTTTGCATCTTCTTCTTTTACCAGCGGCAATCTAGGTAACAATCAAGCACGGGGGTTGGTTTTATCCGGTCAAATTGCTAACTTTACACCCATACTACTGGCATTCGCTTGGACTCAATCCCCCAATGCACCTGTCATCCTTGGACACCTTAACTTTTTTGCAGAATTCACTGTGTGTTTTTATCGCCATGAATTAGCTTTTGAAATTTATCCCAAACCAAAAGTACAAATTTGATACTTGTTTGAATCTGGCATCAACAGCGATAACTGCACTCACACAAGTAATTGCTATTATCTTCTAAAAAACAATACCATCTTGTACAGCGAACTGCTTACAGCAGCGCTTCGCGAACTGCTTGCAGCAGCGCTTCGCTATCGCACTGTGTCTTAATGCTATCGCTTCGGTGTTTCCTGTCTTATAAATCTAACTCCGTTTGACTTACCTTAACTTCCTTCTGCTTCTCAGCAGTTCTCAGCACTTCATAACTTAACCGGATATTTAATCTTTGTTTTTTCTCTAGAATATCCGCCACAGTTACAATCTGGATTTTATCACAACTATGGCTCATGTATTTATTTTGGTAAAATCCCGCCTCTTTTGCAGTCTTGAGCATGGGACTAGTGGGAGGTTCCAGGGTAATAAATATGGCAATACTAGCATTTTGTAGGGTCATTGTTCCCAGTAAATCTCGGATATCTCCTGATTTGACATTCCCTGATTTGACTTGAAGAATCATTGTCTCACGTTTATCATTACCTTGGAAATAAACGATCCCATCTACACCTTTATCAGCACCTTTTTTATTGTTAATTACTGCTCTGTTGTTAGTGTAAGTTAAAATTGCCCATTTCTCAAATTCTTTACGGGTGCGATCGTCTGTTTTATTAGCTAATGCGATCGCGCTTTCTATATCTTTAGGTATACCATGGAGATTTATGGTTTCTAATACTCCCTTCCCAAAACTATCTTCTAATCTTTTTAAGATTAAGCTAATACTTTGATAGGTAATATCAATCCCTATCCATTGGCGTTCTAGTCTTTGGCTGACTGCTATTGTTGTCCCACATCCACAATAGGCATCTAGTATGATATCATTCTCGTTAGAACTCGCTTTGATGATTCTCTCTAGTAGTGCTTCTGGTTTTTGCGTAGGATAACCTAAACGTTCATTTCTTGGGATTTGTCCACCTGACTTTATATCTGTCCACCAAGAAGGGGGTATTTTACCTTTTGAAAAGCTACTTAAATCATTCTCATCTCTACCTAATGACCTATCTGCATAAATACCCGATTTTCCCTCTGAGTATTTTCTTCTCTTAATAAACTCCTCACTGTAAGGTATCCTAATAGAGTCATCGTTAAATATGAAATTGTGGCTTTTTGTGTAGCGAAAAATAACGTCATGTTTTCTAGGAAAGTCTTTTCTTGCAGCACTTGGAGCAATATAACCCCAAATAATTTCATTTCTAAAATCCCCACCCTGAGAACAAAAAACAGCATCTAATACTAACTTTAAATAATGACTCGCATTAGGATCGCAGTGTAGGTAAAAGCTCCCGGTAGGTTTTAAAACTCGGTGAATCTCCGTGATTCTTAAACTCATACTCACTAAATAAGCAAGCAAACTACCCTTCCCTAAAACATTTTCTAACCCGATAATTAAATCAATACATTGCTGAGTAAATAAACCATGGTAATTAGTAATAATTTCGTCTATTCCATGTATGGCGTGGTCGTCCCATTCCCATGTATCTATAAATGCTTGAGCTTGGGCTTTATCTTCTGAGCCTATATTATTATAAATTTGATTATAATTGCGTTTAGAATTAAAAGGCGGGTCAATATAACACAAATCAACAGACTCATCTTTTATATAACGTCTTAAAACCTCTAAATTATCCCCATAATAAAGTTGATTAACCATGATGTTTCTCCAATTATCCTGCTTGGTTTAACCCTGATTAACCCTTTTTATACTTAAATCGTTTTTTGCTGTAGTAGAAAATACCTGATATTATCTGATGTTATATTAAAAAATATTAACTAAATACCTGAAAAAACCTGATTATCTCCTGGGGAATTAAGTTATAATTCCTACAGGTGCTACTGAATCTAGGTTTTATGAATGTTACAGAAATTTTACAATTTGTAGATAATTTAGTCTTTACTGAAACAGAGCAGCATTTAGATGATTTACAAAAAAAGATTATTGAAGAAGTGTTTAAAGGTAGAACTTATAAGCAAATTGCAGAAACCTATGATTATGATGAGGGTTATATTGGTGATGAAAGTCGCAAGTTATTTAAAATCTTATCTCAACACTTGGGGGAAAATATTAATAAGTCTAATTTCTGTTGGACTTTAGAACGAGTTAGAGATTTTTCTAAAATTCTTAATTATGGAAATAATAATATTACTTGGTATTCTAATTATGAAAAACCCCATCATCCCCAAAATCAACCACCGAATCAACCTGATAACACTGAAAAATCTATAAAAACTTATTATGATTTAAAGCTAGCGCCAAAAGTTACCCAGTTCTACGGAAGAGAACAAGAGCTAGAATTATTACAAGACTGGATATTAAATGATCATATTCCCTTAATAGCCATATTGGGACAAAGGGGAATTGGGAAAACTACCTTAGTTAAAAGGTTTATTGATATCAACTTACAGAAATTTGAACTAATTATCTGGAGAAATCTTAAAATATATCCATCTTCCGTCAATGAGTTATCACATCAAGTCATTACAGAATATTCGGGAACTATCACACCTAATTTACCAGAGAAATCTCTCATCTACCAATTTTCCCAGTTATGTCGCGAGCAAAAGTGCTTAATTGTCTTTGATGATGTCCAAACCCTATTTAGTTCCGGGGAATTTGCAGGAAAATATCAACCTCAATATCAAGATTATCAAGGGTTATTTCAGATGTTCACAGAATTTGAACATCAAAGCACTATAATTCTAATTAGTCAAGAACAACCTCCAGATATTCGTTGTAGAAATCAGGAATTATTCCCCGGTTCATCTGTAAGTAAATGTTGGGAATTGTCGGGTTTATATAATATAGACTTTCTCCAAAGTATGGGTTTAACATCCCATTCGGAACAGGAATTACTACAACTAATCAAACTCTATAAGGGTAATTTTATTTATCTGGGCGATATTGCTGGTTTAATCAGCAATTTATTTGCTGGTAGTGTGAGGGAGTTTTTAGGGGAAAATAACCTAGTAATTACTCAAGATATGAATATTTATTTAACTGAGTTATTCCAAAGATTATCACCTATAGAACAGAAAATAGTTTTAGGAATGAGTAAATCTCAACAACCTGTATCTAGGGAATATTTACGGAAAAATTTATCACTGTCATCTACAGAGTTAATCAATGGCTTACAATCATTATCTCAGCGTTATCTGATTAAAAACATAGCAGCGGATACAGCCATGTTTAGTTTAGATTCAGTGTTACTCGGTTATTTACAGCAATTTTTAAGTAAGACCATGCTGTAATATACAGCGCATTTTATCTCAGTGGGTACGGTAGGGCGGGCAAGATGCCCACCCCACAAGATTTATGATATTAAGGTGTGTACTTTATTTACTTGAAAAGTGCTGTATCTTATATTTATCTCAGATGCCCGGAATTTCTCAAAAAAATTTCGGGATCTGAATACCCCACCCTAGAGCGATCTGCTTACAGCAGCGATCGCGCTATCGCACTGTGTCTTAGAAGATGTTTGGAAAGTATTAAACGGGTAATTTTTATCTTAGGGAACACCGAAGAAAAACAATAAAATCCAGTCCCCTCCCCTTACAAGGGGAGGGTTAGGGTGGGGTCAAATATTAGATCCCCGGAATTTCTCAAAGAAACTCCGGGATCTGAACACCCCACTAAGGAAAATTACCTAAACTGCGCCACTGTTTTTATTAAATAAAATGGCGATGGTTTTGAAAATTAAGTTAAAATCATATATTAAGCTCCAATTTTTTTGATACTGCAAATCTAGGCGAATCACATCCTCAAAACTGCGTACCTTAGACCGTCCATTAACTTGCCATTCTCCCGTCATACCGGGTCGGACATCCAAACGCTGCCATTCTGGCACTTCGTAGCGTTCTACTTCGTCGGGGGTGGGTGGTCTAGTACCTACTAAGCTCATATCTCCCCGGAGGACATTCCAAAATTGCGGTAGTTCATCTAGGCTGGTACGCCGTAAGAACTTACCTACTTTTGTGATTCTCGGGTCGTTATCGTTCTTAAAAAATGCTCCCTCAACTTCGTTCTTAACTTGGGATTTTTTCGCCTCCGCATCTACACACATGGAGCGAAATTTCCAAATTTTAAACCGTTTCCCCATCCAACCGCAGCGGACTTGACTAAAGAAAATGGGGCCGGGGTCATCCAGTTTAATCGCTAGGACTATGGGTATAAATAAAATTCCTGTAATTACTAAACCCACTGTTGCGCCGATAATATCTATAAATCTTTTCATCCAAGATGCTATTGAGGGATGAGTCTGTGGTAATTGTTCCAGGCGCTGGTTAGGTGTGAGGTTTTCAGCTTCTGTAATTTCCCTGCTAGACTCTATGGGAAAGACTTGATCTAGCCCTGTGAGGTTGAGTACCGCCATTACCTGGGGGGTAATATTCCGCAAGGTTAAACTAATCCCTTTTACCTGGGTCTGTTTGAAGTTACTGACTAAGGCTCCCAAGCCACTACTATCCATAAAAGTAGTTTGCTCAAAATCAATAATAATTTCCTTGGGAGGGGTGTTTCCTTGAATTAAATCCTCGCAGGTCTGCTTAAAGCTAACCGCCTCAAGTACGCTTAACCGGGCTGGTATCTGCACTATTACAGTTTCCTGGAAGGACGTTACTAAAAAGTCTTCCTGTGTGAGTTGGCTGGTCATGAGGCTCCGCACTTTCGTTTCTATCTAAATGTCGGCCGGGGAAAATTGTTTTGTCCTAGCAGGTTACCTAACTTTGTCTGATGTCTGTTGACTCAAGGATTCAGAAGTTAGTTGATGAAGATTAGAGCCGATATTGCCCGCGACGATTCACAATAGAACAAGAAGTAAAGAAAACATACCCGCTTTTGTGCCGACGCAGCGCGATCGCGTTACTCATATCCCATGACTGCTAAAACTACGGTAAAATCTACAGCACGCCTGATGGAGGTCTTTTCTGCTATTCAAGGGGAAGGATTTCATGTTGGGACCCGTCAACTTTTTATTCGCTTTGCTTTATGTGACTTGCGCTGTCACTTCTGCGATAGCGTTCATACTTGGAATGCACCGGCTACTTGTCGCATAGAGCGATCGCCTGGATTGCGCGACTTTGAATTTCACTCTAACCCTGTCCCTCTCACCAGTTTAATGGCATGGGTGGAACGGCAAAATTTACCTTTTCTCCACGATAGCATTAGCCTCACTGGCGGCGAACCCCTGCTTCATGCAGCCTTTTTAAAGGAATTTTTGCCCCCGGTGCGATCTCTTACCCAATTGCCTATATATTTGGAGTCTGGAGGACATCGCCCCGAACAGCTGGCTATGATTTTGCCCTATCTGGACTCTGTGGGTATGGATTTAAAACTGCCTAGTGTCAGCGGTGAAACCTATTGGCTAGAACATACAAACTTTTTACAATTATGCTTTGATGCACAAGTTGAGGTTTTTGTCAAGATAATTATTTCTGAGAATACAGACCCGGCGGAGTTGCAACGTTCCGCGGATTTGGTGGCGGGTGTCAGTCCAGATATTCCCATATTTTTACAACCGGTGACACCTTTGGGGGGTGTCTTAGCACCTACTCCCCAACAGGTTTTATTATGGCAGGCTATGATTAAACCTTTGGTACCCCAGGTTAGGGTTGTACCTCAAACCCACAAGATGTTAAATCAATTGTAAGTTACACGTCTATTTTTTGGTAATTTTCCGGGGGACTTTGCCGCCCCCTGTTTTTACGGTCAGCCTTCGTCGCCGCTTCTAGATTTGGCTTTGACTTTATTTGCACTGCGTTTGAGGGCAGATAGTCGGGTTTCGTAGCGAGACCTTTGGCGTTTACTAGGCGTTGTGTCAATCATGGTTTTTAAGGCGCTACCTAGGCTCTTGTAGGCGTTAGGTAAGCTATAACCAAAACGGGTCGCTAGGGCGATCGCTTTCTCGTCCGCAGCAATTAATTCTCTGATTTGCTTTTCGCCATTATTTTTTTGATATAATCGCCAGCCGGAAACTCCACACAGGGCTAAGGCTAATACTAGCAATAATCCATCCTGTACCCACAATTCACCCACAGCACCGCCTAACCCAATGGCTAATGCTGCCATTTCCCACCCATCTTTGGGAATTGTATCATTTTGAATCCGCGCTACTTCGTGCCAAAACAACAGATTGCGCTGATCCATTGCTAGAGCGTCCCATTTTACCAAGTCAATTTGAATCTCTACTTGGTCTTTACTAATTTCTTCACAGCGGATCAGGGGTGGGTTAACTTCGGTTGTTCCTTCAACGGTGACCCAGCTTTGTAATTCCGGTGGTAGTAACCCTTTTAAGCGCCGCAGTTCGCCCATTTCTGCTCTAGCAAAGGAGGTTGCGTAGGATGTCATAAAGTCCAGCCCTAGAAAAATTAAGTATACTTTGGAGTATAGCTATTTCAGTGATGATTGGCCTGCTGCTATATAAAACCTAGACAAAGCTAGACTTTACTTTCTACTTCAACGGGAGCATGGGAGCGGTTATCCCTTAGTAGACTTGCACGCCTTAGCCAGACGCGGTATTTCTCTTAAGATTTACAAGAAAGACTACCGCTATCATTGCTTGGTTTTCGCGTTGGCAATAGTCTTAATTCAATACTTGATATCGTATTATATATCAAGTGGGCGATTTTCTTAACTCACTTATGTCAATGCTTGTAAACATAAGTATAGTTTTATCTATAAAATAGTCAGCTTAGGACTAGCTCTGTTAATGTGCATTTTAAACCAGAAACCCCGTTTTTTTGTTAGGATGCAAAAAAACCAGCACATCATACTTGCCAGGCAGTTTGTTGGCAAGTAGGTCGGTGATTGGGTAGAATTGTAACACAATGGACAAAACACCTGAGGTTTAATGTCTGATTATTTCCAAGGAAATTTACCATTACAGTCCGTTTCCCAGATCAAAAGTGCAATCCGGGGAGTTAAGGCTGAAACCAAAGAGGTGAGTGAAGATTTGGCGGCGACCATCGCCGCTGCAGCTGAGGAACGTAAGGCGGGTGATATCTTAGTTCTCAGGGTGGCAGATGTCTCTTATCTGGCTGATTACTTTGTGATCATGACCGGTTATTCTCGGGTACAGGTCAGGGCGATCGCCAATGCTATTGAGGCTCAGGTAAAAGCTGATTGGCAAAGGCTACCTCTCCACAGTGAGGGTAAGGTTGATGGTAGTTGGGTGCTGCTCGATTACGGTGAAGTGATTGTTCATGTCATGATGCCTACAGAGAGGGAATTTTATAATTTAGAAGCATTCTGGGGTCACGCAGAACACGTTTCTCTGACAAGTTCTGAACAGGGTGGGGGTTAGCTAACATGATTAGGCCTTCGGTTTCTTATTGTCCAGTTCCTACCGAGCAACAACCGCTCAATGAATACGAACAGTTAAAAACATCTTGGCTATTTTGTGATTGTATCTTGAATAGGCGCGATTATATCACAAGGCTGGTGGGAATTTGGAGTTTGTCTTGGTTGGTGGCAGGTCCAGTATCCGCCGCTAGTTTCCCCCCACATAAACATCTGGCCCATTTTCTCCTCTGTGGTTCCGCAGCTGCTAGTGTGGGGGTGATTCTGGTCCTGGCTCGGTTGTTCTTGGGCTGGCTTTATATTCGCGATCGCCTCTATAATCCCACTGTGTTTTATGAAGAGTCGGGGTGGTATGATGGCCAAACTTGGACTAAGCCCCAAGAGGTAATTATGCGCGATCGCTTAATTGTCTCCTACGAAATTAAGCCTATTCTCCAGCGGTTAACATTTACTGCCGCTGTCTTGGCGGGAATGTTTGCTATTGGTACTATAGTTTGGCAATTCTCATAAATCCTCATCTGGTCATTGGTAAGTTACCAATGACTCAGAATTAAATCATCTAAATCATCACACAAGGTAATAAATTTTCACCCATGACAATGGGAAAACGCACTCAAGCTATACCTCTGGAAGTCCGTCTCCTACGGGAAGGAATTGTCGAATCTCGCCATATAGTCCAGGCTGTTGTCTGCGATGAACGGGGACGGGTGCTGTCTGTGGCTGGTAACTCCGAAACTACCGCCTTTGTCCGCTCCGCACTCAAACCTTTTCAAGCACTGGCAGTTACTACTACAGGCACCCTAGAACGCTATAATCTCAGCGATCGGGATTTAGCTATAATTACCAGTTCCCACAAGGGAACCATCCAACAGGTCAGACAAGTCTTTAATGTTCTCTGGCGCGCTGACCTTGACCCCCAGTCTCTCCAATGTCCCCAACCTGAAGGTAAAAATAGCCCCCTAGAATATAACTGCTCTGGTAAACACGCCGGGATGTTAGCTGTTTGTCAACAACGCCATTGGCCTTTACACAACTACTTAGAACGTAAGCACCCTGTACAGCAGTTAATTTTAACCAAAGTCGCCGAACTGCTACGTATGCCCGCCGAGGAGTTCCTCAGCGCCCATGATGACTGCGGCGCTCCCACCTATTTAATGCAAATCAGTCAAATGGCCTCCTTATATGCTCTGTTGGCTTCTAGTAGCAATGTCGATATGGAGCGCATTGTCCGGGCTATGACTCATCACCCCGCCATGGTAGCCGGTGTAGGGGAATTTGACACCGAACTCATGCGTTTAGCCCCCGGCGAACTCATCAGTAAGTCCGGAGCCGAAGGAGTGCAATGTATTGGTAGGCTGGGGGAAGGTATGGGACTAACTATTAAGGTCATGGATGGGGCAAAACGCGCTAAATATGCCGTGGCTATTCACCTACTGCAACAAATGGGTTGGATTAGTCCCAGCGCCGCCCAAAGTCTGAGTGAGCAGTTTATGATTTTGGGTAAATACAAGCGTTTGGAAGTCATTGGAGAATTATCATTTTTATAGTTGACAAACTTCTGGCTTTATAGTTATACTTTAGAAGTCAAGAAGCGACGCGGGATAGAGCAGCCTGGTAGCTCGTCGGGCTCATAACCCGAAGGTCAGTGGTTCAAATCCACTTCCCGCCACCACATCAAATATAAGTAAGATATGACTCAGACCATGTTAACCTTGTGTTAACATGGTACTGTTTTTTTCTATTTTTTTGGGTGTAATTTCCCCATACCCCCTTTACCGCCCCTTGGGTTGAGGAACCTCCAAAGCAACGTTAAACTTAAAAGTCTGCTGGTTCCGTTCCCGTTCCGTGTCTAGGGAGCCACTTAACTGATAGGTACCGGGTTTGAGAGCTGCAAGGGCGGGATTGTTTTCGATGTAAATATCTCTTTCCGAACTAGCAACGATAGAAGAGGGTGTTTCCTTACCTTCTATGGGTTGTTGTCCCTGACCGGACAAACTCCAATTTATCCAAGATCGGGTAGAACCTAAGCCAGTATTTTTCACCTTGATCGCCACCCGTTTTTGATCAGGTTGGTACTTAGCACCAACAACAGTTAAACTGGGTGCCACATTGCCAATTCTGGCATAGATAGGCATACCAATTCTACTACTAATAGCCGCTTGGGCGATCGCATCTGGGCTAGTTAATGCCACCTCCCGTAGGTCTTGGACATAGAGAACCGCCCGTAATTCCTTATTTTGAATCTCCCGGGGAACCTTAGCTACTAAGCGCACATTCCTTTCTGTTTTGGGTTGCAGTTGCACTTCCCTAGGGGAAAAAACCAGATAGGGTGTCAAGTCCATATCACTGCTACTGAGGGATTGCAACCCATTAGAAGTATAAGTAAACGGTTCAGTATAGATGCGCGCCCGGTAGGCTTTATCAGTACGATTACGAACAGTGATTAATTGTTGTCCTTGCCCATTTTGCATATCCATCACTACCATTAAGGGAGACAGACTGACTTGAGCTTGGGTAGGTAGGGAAAATAAAACAATTAGTAAAGCACAACCCAAACTCAGAGCTAACAAACTCAGCTTTTGAAACTTCCGTAACATAATAATTATGGTCAGAATGTTGACGGTTGACGGTTGACGGTTGACGGTTGACGGTTGACGGTTGACGGTCCCAAAGTAACTATGTTACCTCACCGGGGAACAACACTTAAAGTCGTGGAAAATGCATATTGACCAGCGGGGATACGCTCAATATTAGAAATAATCTCAAAGCCGAAGGCAAATGTGGCGTTTGACGCGTCGTAGACAGAACCTAATCCTAAAATATTTACAGCGTCGCTGGTTCTAATTCGTTCATCCCCGGAAACAGCGATGATGGGGAGAGCACCCTCAAAACTATCAGCTAAAGTTGTGAAACTACTGTTAACACCAGTAGCAGGAACACGCTCTGCAGCAGCATACATCCGAGTTGTAGCTACCAGAATCGGTAATCGTTCCCCACCGCTAACTTGCTGGGGAGAAGTAATAGTAGCCAGGGTACTGCTACCAGCAAGGTTACAGGACAAACCCACAAAGGCTAACTCCCCCACGCCATCGGGAGCAGATTGGACTCTGGGAAGGCTGAAACCATCACTATTACCATCACCATCAATTTTTTCTCCTAGTCTCCCCACGGTTTGACCGAGAATGTCGCAGGCGGGGATAATATCAGCCAGGGCTTGAATTTCGATTTCGTTACCAGCGTAGCTAGGACTTACCCACAGCAGACTGGTGGAAACAACCACCATCCCCGGTATAGCCCAGATTTTCCGCAATAAAGTTTGATTCCACATAGTGCTTACCTCAATATCCTTTAACTATCATCCCATGGGGTGGGTAACTGGTGACTTAGCGAGGAACCACACTTAAGGTGGTCGCAAAGCTATATTGACCAGAGGGAATCCGGGAACCGTTCACCTCTACCTCAAAGCTCATCCCCAGGGCGATGAAACCATCAGTATCACCAACAGCATTAGTTCCTGTGAGAACTGCAGCGTCACTGGTCTTCACTGCTCCACCAACTTCGCTGGTTACAGCCATTAGGGGTAAGGGTGTGTAACCTAAACGCGTGACGGGGTCTGCTAATGCATCGAGAAATTCTCCAGCATTTGTGATGACAAAACGACCCAGAGGATCAACAGTAGCAATATACGCCCGAGTGGAGGCTACATTGATATCTAACGGTGGACCGCTAATTTGCACAGGGGAGGTGATGGTCGCCATGGTGTTACCACCTTGGTTACAGGATAAGCCCACAAGGGCCATCTCACCCAGAGCCTCATCTAGGTCTACGTCATATGTAGAAACTAACCGCCCGCGGGTGAAACCTGTAGTACCATCCCCAGGGACCGATTCCACCAGTCTACCAACGGTTTGACCGAGAATGTCGCAAGCGGGGATGACATCCCCTAGAGATTGGACTTCGATTTCATTACCAGCGTAGCTAGGAGCAGCAGCTAAGGTTATGAAGCCACAGACCAACCCCATGGTAGTTAACATGGGGGCTGGATGGAAGAACTTCAACATTAATGGTTACCCCAAGTTAGACCGGGGAGCAGATCACAAGGGTAGGTTTTTGACTAAGACAAAGTGACAGGAGGTCACCCCGTCACCTTTGAATTACCAAACATCAACTTGGGAATTACAGATTTGTCTCCCAACCTACAAACCCGGGACTATTCTGTAACTATTTGTTGGTCTCCAGTAACCCCATGGGGTGGGTAACTGGTGACTTAGCGAGGAACAACACTTAAGGTGGTCGCAAAGCCAAATTGACCAGAAGGAATCCGGGAACCGTTCACCTCTACCTCAAAGCCAATCCCTAGGGCTGCGAAATTATCATCACTATTCTGAATAGTAGCAACAGAACCATCTCCTGTCAGAACTACAGCGTCACTGACCTTAACTGCTCCACCAACTTCGCTGGTTACAGCCATTAGGGGTAGCTCTGAGAAACCTGCAGGGGCATATGTTGTTGTTAATACACCCAAGAATTCCGCAGGACTAGTACTATTATCAAGATAAGCCCGAGTGGTGGCTACATTGATATCTAAGTCTGGACCACTAATTTGCACAGGGGAGGTGATGGTCGCAATGGTGTCACTATCGGCGTTACAGGATAAGCCGACAATAGCCAACTGACCAGGCGCATCAGTACCAGCTGCGGAAATTAACCGCCCACGGGTCAACTCATCAGTACCATCCCCAGGGACTGATTCCACCAGTCTACCAACAGTTTGACCGAGAATGTCGCAAGCGGGGATAACATCGCCTAGGGCTTCGACTTCGATTTCATTACCAGCGTAGCTAGGAGCAGCAGCCAACATCATGGAGCCGGAGGCTAACACCATGGTGGCTAACATGGAGCCTTTACGCAACAAATTAGACATTAATCTTTACCTGGTCTTTTAAGATTTTGAGTGATGTTGTGATTGATCACTTGTAAGCCACTCTATGGGATGGGATAGGAAAATTACATCGATCTGCAAGTCCTAATTTTTAGTCATCATCTAAACCAGTACTTTTATATGACCGTACTAGTACCCTTTAATTAATCAGGGTAAAGAAATTGGCATCTCCCCTGGTTGAAACACAGGGGATTCTCAACTGATGTTGCTACCCACCGGCCATAATCCGTGCGACGCAACGTTTACCAAGGGTAGGGGTTCTCACGCTCCCACTATGTTTGACATAGATAAAAAGGTTCTAGCTAAGTTTGCTGCTTCCACACGAGTGGAAACATTTAAGCAGCTTAAAATCCCGGTAACATGATTTTTAACTGTTCTTTCAGAAATAAACAGTTTCTCAGCAATTTGACGATTAGAACAACCGAGAATTATTAAACTTAGTACTTCTCTCTCCCGTTTAGTTAATTTCTCCATTGCAGCTTTTACCTGCATATTTGTACTCATTGGTAAATTCCACTCTGGTGGGTTTCCCAGACTTTGCTCCTGAAAATCGGACTTTTTCAGCACTCCAGGGCTAAACTGCATATAACCTTTCATAGCTAAATGAATACAGTCAACTAGCTCTTCTAAGAAAATGTTTTTTAATAAATAACCACTAACTTTCAATTTAATTGCTTCGTCTATATAATCTTGACGATGAAAGCTAGCAAGAATAATTACCTTAGTATGGGGAAACTTTTGGGTAATAATTTTAGTAGCAGCCAGTCCATCGATTTTAGGTAGACTAATATCCATGATCACTAGATCAGGATTTAAAATTTTCACCTTCTGGATGGCTTCTATACCGTTTTCTGCTTCACCAATAATCTGTAAATCAGAATATTTGTTCTCCAGTAAATATCTTAAGCCTTGGCGCAGTAGATGCTCATCTTCTACCAAAAGTATCTTTATCATGTGATTATAGCATTTTCCATGGTCGTGAGGTCAAAAGTTTTTTAGTTTCAGGGAATAGGGAATAGGGAATAGGGAACAGGGAACAGGGAATAGACAATTGATGTGTACTTTATTAGCTTGAAAAAGGCTTGATTATGTAGTTGATAATAATATACCCTGGGGTAATAATCATGATTTTATGCCAGATAGGGATATATTTCTTTCACAAAATAAATGTAATTACCCTAGGGGTTCATTCCTAGGGAAGATAGACTTGATGGATATTTTTTTTGTTTCCATGGCTGTAATTTAGCAAAAAAAATAGGGTGGGGTCAAACAATAGTTGATACACTAATCATGACTTGACAAACATCCTCTGAAGTCGAGCTAAACTCAGGGTACTACTCCCCACACATAAAACACATAAATTCTGTAAGTAAATTTATTTATGGTACTAGTACCTAAGTAGATTATATCAGACATTTATAGCATCATAATTAGGAAGTAGAGATCGATGTACAAAATTGACATCTGTGATTTGATATATTCCAATGGAAAGTATACATTCATACTATTAACTAAACTTAAAAGTTCATCATGTTGTTAAATAGGAATCCTGTATTTAGGCTGGTTAATCAGTACCTTGTACAAGTGAATAATTTATGTATAATTAAAGTTATACTCATCGCCGTGATTTGGATTACCATCCTCACCCGGGGTAGTTTAGTTCTGGCGCAGGTAACTCGGGAATTTGAGTTTGTGGGTCAAGTGGCTCAAGAATGTGATATTAGTGCTAATACAAATGGAAGTCTCCAAGTCAGTTTCAGTGGTGGGGATACCACCTCTTTGGTTGCGGACTTTAACAGAGGTACTCTTGCCAAAGTCAGGTTAGCCTGTAATAACCTACAGGGAACCTATGCCATCATTACTTCTCCTGAATTTGTATCAGGAAGTTCTACTTCTAACATAAATAATGACATTTCCACTGGGATTACCACTTTATACAGAGGTAAACCTAGTGATGCTCTTGACGATTATGTGGCGAATGATCCTATTACTCCCTTGGGGAGTGTAGTGGGTAGTGGTAAACAGGGAACTGCGGTCAGAAGTACCCCTGTTTTGTTACAAGCTGGCACTAATGGGGATGATTTAGCTTTTGAACCTAATTGGTTTTTAATAGGTATGGAACTACTGTTTAACAGGCAAATTTTACCAGCTGGTAATTATACTTTTAAAAGTTCCTTGACTCTACTCCCTAAGTAATGAAGTGCACAATAATTTTTTCCCTGGTCTCTATTGGGGATCCTCACCTAAACTAAAATTAGTCTTTGACTGGGAAGATGTTGCATTCTTCTAACCCTTTGTTTCCAGCTTGATTGAGATGTTCTCATCATCTGTTTTCCAGGTTGTAACTACCTCAGAAAATGTACCGCCAGAAGATGTATTACCTGCTGACCTCAACCCCGCAAAATCTACCCCTTCACTGCGACCCTGTTCTGAGGATATTCCACAGATTACCATTGTTAAAAATCTAGATTTTAAATACGTATTTTCTGAACCATCTCAGAATGTTGCTACCTTGAATCTCAAGTCACAATATATACCAGATTCAAGTGATTCTGAGAACGTTCCCCTGGTTACTATCTCCAAAAATATACTTACTCAGGATTTCTTAGGGACTCAGGTTAAGTCCGTAGAATCTATTTTGGCATCTGTGGGAACTGATGAGGATGTTCCCCAGGTAATTATTGGGAATAATGTGATTGCGGGAGATGTGTTCCCTTCTGGGGAATCTAGTTCTGTGTTAGCTCGCACTACTCGGACGGTTCCATCACCTACTAATCCAGAAAATCTCAATTTTGACTCTTTATTCCCCTCTGAGAATGTTTCTGGGTTTTCTGGTTTAAATCTATGGTCAGAATCTATTTTGGCATCTGTGGGAACTGGTGAGGATGTTCCCCAGGCGACTAATTCAGATAATATTACTTCTAGGAATGTCTTACCCAGTGGGGGTGGTTCTGGGGAATCTAGGACTACTGGGACGGTTCCACCACCTACTAAACCCGAAAATCTCCCCAGTGATTATGATCCTTCCAAACCAATCAGTCAGGATTTAGCTAGGTTGCAGTTGTTAGGATTATCTCCCACCAGAAATACAAATGCTCCTGAGGATATTCTGCCAGTGGGGATAAAATTTGATAGATATGATATCTTATCTGGTGTGTTGGTCAAGGGGCGTGAAGATGGTACTCAAGCCTTGGATTTTGAACAATGGCTCATCCCCTATGAATCGATTATTGAGGCCTTTGGCTTTACAGTCACTCCCTTACCTAATGGTAATGTTCAATTGCGATCGCCCGGGTTAGTCAAAGAATTCGACCCGAAATTATTGATTGCAGACATAACTCTTGGTGATGCTCTCAGCATTGCAGAGATACGCCGTCAGTTTCCCCTAGAAGTTAGATTTGATATTGATAGTTATGCAATTGTCTTTGAAGGATCTTGGCTGTTGAAAAAAGGTTCACAGACCAACAAAGAACCACCTGTGATTTTAGAGGGTTTACCCCGTGTAACTCCTCCTGAGTATACCATTGCCGGTGTGAGTCAAAATGTCAATTCTTCCCTAACTAGAAATAACACCTTGAGCAATAGCGGTTCAACCACCATCAGCGGAAAGTTAGGGGACTTTACATTTCAAACCAGGATTGCTCAACCAGATTTAGCAAATTTTGACGGAGCTTATCTCCAAGACCTGAGAATTCAAAATTTAAACACCACTCAAGATCACATTTTCGGTAACCAGAGCCTATTTTATCCAGGAGCCTCAAATTCGGGAGAATTTTGGGGTTATAGTTATATTCATCGCTTTGGTTATGAAAGTCAACGGGGCGGATCGGCGCGGGATCTGAATTTGCGACTAAATAACCGAGATTTTCTGCGTACCATTCAAGGTAAGGCGCCACAGGGAACTTTAGTACAAATTTGGGGAGCTGGGGTTTTATTAGATGAGGTACTAGTAGACCAGACCCAGAGATATACCTTTCCTAATGTCCAAGGTAATAAGTTTACAATTCTCTCCTATCCTAACGGTAATCTTGCTACTACTCCTGAAAGAGAAACCCGAGTTATTGAACCTCTGTATCAGCAACTCCCCGCTGGGAGCAGTGCTATTTTTAGTTCTGCGGGTACATGGCGTCAGCGTCAACCAGATCAACCCTTGGGTTCTTTTGATGGTTTAGTTACGGGGGTGGGTTATCGTTACGGAGTATCTAACGATGTGACTGTGGGAGTGGGTGGTGTTTATGATCGCGCCCAAATCCGCGGTTTTGCAGAGATTTTTTACACCCATCCCCATTCACCTCTCACCTTTACTCTCCGTGGTCTTTCTGGAAACGCCAAAGAAACCAGCAGTTTCAGCTTTGATGGTGGTTGGAAATTCAACGATAATTTTAACATGGCTTGGAGTGGCAATACTCAGGGATTCTGGCGCATAAATACCAGTATAGAACCCATAAAAAATATCAGGTTACAAATGAGCCTGAGTGACAGGGGTTTTAATTTCAAAACCTCTAGTAACCTATCATTATTTGGGGCATCCGCCAACCTAGGTTTAGGATATGAAGATACTAACAACCTTAACCGAGCTTTTGCGGAAACATCAGTTAGTTGGAGATGGGGAAATCTCTCCCATAATTTCGACAGTCGTTTTGAGAGTGATGGTGGTCGGCGATTACGCAGTACTTGGAAGTGGAACAACTGGGAATTGGGGTTAACTAACTCCTATAGACAATTTACTAGCAGTTCCTTTAATGCACAAGACTCACAGGTGTGGAAAAACCTGACTTTTCCTGTCAACTCTCAGGGTTCTTTTCACGATATTTATTTAGTCAATAATCTGACTCGCCACAAAGACTCTGCTGTAAAAGACCAAATATACGCCCGTTATTTGCAATCTGATGATCATTCTTTATTTGTAGCAGCTTGGCGACATGATGGCAACTCCTTGCGAACCCAGCAACAGTTAGATAGAACTAATTGGAGTTGGGAATTGGGTTATGGTTTTGGGTCTTCTTCCTCAGGTGCTCTAGTTTCTCTCACCAGTCCTAATTTATTTGCTGGGTTAAGTTTACGGGGGAGTTATTCTGGCGCATCGGTACAAGGAACTGCTTCTAACTTCTCTGTAGGATTGGTGTGGAATTTAAATTTAAATCTACAAGATGGTATCACTACAGACAAAAAAAATGCTAGCCACTTTGAAGCCGCAGGGGGGATTTTAGTCCAGCCATTTTATGATCAAAATAATAACGGTGTGCGAGACCGCAATGAGGCGATAATTACCGATAATTATCGTCCTTTATTAATCCTAAATAATCGCTCTTTAAAAGAGGCGACTAACTTATCATTAATGGGTAATGGAATTATTATTCCCGGGCCACCAGGAACCCATAGATTAGATTTAGATCCCGCTGGTTATCCTATTGAATGGGAACCTGAACAAAAAGCCTATGCTGTGGAAGTAGCCCCTGGAGCTTATACTATTGTCAAAGTCCCCTTTATCCAAACTGCAACAGTCCAGGGGATTCTCAGAAACCAATTAGGTAACCCGGTTAATGGAGCTAGGATAGAAGCTATTAATACTACCACCCAGAAAAGATACTTTTCTATCACTAGTCCATCTGGTATATTCTTTTTAGAAAATCTCCCCCTGGGAGAATATAAGTTGAATGTGGGGGATTTAAATATTACTCCCAATATTCTGCAACTACAAGACCCTGAATTAATCCCGAATAATTTACAATTACAGGTTTTTATTCCCCGTTCGGGACAAACAGCTAGGGGGGAAGAGATTCCCACTTATACGGTGAGTGGATATCTTAAGGATAAAGCCCAGGAAGACTTGAAGGGAATTAAAGTGATGGCTGTTCATGGAGAATCCGGGAAAACTTTTACTTCTATTACTGATATTCAGGGTTTCTTTCAGTTCCCAGAACTGATTCCAGGAGAGTATCAAATCAAGGTCGGTGATTTTATTGTGGAACCAGGGAAATTTATTATAGATAGTTCTTCCCCTTGGGAAAATAACATCAACTTACAAGTTAATGCATTGAAACAAGAGCTTTATGCGGCTGCAAATAATTATATTGTCCGCGGTCTTTTGAGAGATGAAACTGGAGAAAGATTATCTGAGGTAAATGTCATCTTAACTGAAGTAGAAACCAACCAAAAATCTTTATCACAAACTAATTCCTTGGGTGCTTTTACCATAGAAAATATGCCTATGGGTAAATATAGGATAGAAGTTGAAAAAGGAACAGAGAAATTAGAAACTAGTCCTGAGTATCTGGAAATTAATGATGACTCGCTTTTACAGTCTACTGTGAATATTCAGGTGAACCTAAATCGACCCATCGCGGGTTTGTCAGCAGAGAACACACCGAATAGGTAACAAATTACTGTGTACTTGATCAGACACATCCTCAAGGATGCCAAACTGTTGTTATTTAGCATAGAATGGAGGGATTTTGATCTATTCTGAAGAGAGAAACTTGAAAAAATGGAGCAATGGTTGTGAAGTTGCAGCGACCGATTTTAGTGGGAGGATTGGGACTATCCTTTGGCTTATGGATGTTACAAAGCTGGGACGATTATATCTTGCAGCTGCTGACAGAGGTAGGTTTGTTGGGTGCTGTGGCTGTGGGGGGTGGTTTGTGGTTATTGCAGAAAAATAAACCCCAACAGAGTGTAGAGCAGTTACATGGTATGGTGAAAGAACGAGGAACTGTGGAAACTGCGATCGCTCAAGGGGAAGCTATAATTAAGCAATTAGGACAGGAAGCTGTCAACCACCCGGCCTTAGAGACGCTACAAGGAAGACTGGGGCAGTTGCAGATAGAATTAGATCGCGAAGAAATTACCATAGCTGTCACCGGTGGTAAATCTGTAGGGAAAAGTAGTTTAGTTGCGGTGTTGGAGTCTAGGGGATGGGGGGGGACACAGAACAAAGTAACCCTATGGGAAACAACCCCTTTATTTACCCAGACAGGAGAGCAATCAGATATACCCATATTAGCAGCAGTTAAACAGTCGGATTTTGTGTTGTTCCTGACTAATGGTGATTTGACAGACTGGGAATTTCAGAGCTTACAGCAGTTAAAAGCAGCCAATCAACCAGTGCGGTTAATTTTTAACAAACAGGACCAGTATTTACCAGAGGAACGGGAGAGCATTTTGCTGTCATTAAAACAGCGAATGTCAGAGGATGTAGTGGGAACGGTAACGTCTCCTGTGGCGCGCAAAGTACGCAAGCATGAAAGTAATGGTAATATCCAAGAGTGGATGGAACAACCGGAACCGGATATTGAGGGTTTAATTGAGGATCTGAGTAAAATTGTCTCACAGCAAAGACAACAACTAATCTGGACAACTACCTGGAGAAAAGCCAAGTTGTTGAAAGCGGCGGGGAAAAACTGGCTGAATGAAACCAGGGGCGATCGCAGTATCCCCATTATTGAACAATATCAATGGATCAGCGCGGCTGCTGCCTTTGCTAACCCAGTACCAGCCCTAGACATTTTAGCCACAGCAGCGATTAACGCCCAGATGGTGATAGACTTAGGTAATATATACCAGCAAAAATTCTCCCTAGAACAAGCCCAAACCCTAGGGGTAACCATGGGGGGTTTAATGGTGAAACTAGGTTTAGTGGAACTGTCCACCAAAGCTGTGAGCATGGTCTTAAAAAGTAATGCTATCACCTTTGTGGCTGGTGGTATAGTCCAAGGGGTGAGTGCAGCCTACCTAACTAGAGTAGCAGGTTTAAGTTTAGTGGCATACTTTGCCCAACAGGAAGAAGCCCTAGATTCGGGAAATGTCTTGAATTTAGATAAATTACGCCAGACTGTGCAAAAAGTCTTTGAGAGTAACCAGCAGATGAACCTGTTATCCAGGTTAGTTCAGGAAAGTATCAAACGCTTATCACCACAGACTGAAACTGTGAATTAATGGCACAAACAACCGTCAAGGACAAGTAATAACTTTGTGCCTTGGCGTGACTGTTAGTTTTGATATATTATAGCCTTTTTCAGGCTCATGAAGTACACACCTATTCCCTATTCCCTGTTCCCTATTCCCTGTTCCCTTTCCTCACTGATAATTTCTCAACTCAAATAGGATAAATATATTAAAGTGACTTAGTAAAAAAATATTAATCACAGGCAAAACACAAGATGGCGGCAGACTATATTGATATTGCGCCATTTATCGATCATTCTCTGCTGAACCCAACAGCTACCCCAGAGCAGGTCGAGCAATGGTGTGAAGAAGCGTACAGATTTAATTTTGCGGCGGTTTGTGTTCACCCTAGTTATGTGAAGCAAGCAGCAGAACTACTCCATGGTAAAAATCCCCACGTGTGTACAGTAATTGGCTTTCCTACGGGGGCGACCACCTCAGGGGTGAAACTGTATGAGGCTCAAGAAGCGGTGGAAAATGGAGCTACGGAGCTAGATGTGGTGATGAATTTAGGTTGGTTGAAAGCTGCTAGAATTGAGGCGGTACACCGGGAGATTGCCGAAATTTGCGAAGCAACCGGACAACTGGTGAAGGTGATTTTGGAAACCAACCTGCTAACTGATCCAGAGAAAAAGCTGGCGGCGGAAATATCAATGGAGGCCGGGGCGGGATTCTTGAAAACTAGCACAGGTTGGCATGGGGGTGCAACGGTGGGGGATGTCAGACTGTTAAAAGAAATGGCAAAAGACCGGTTGGGAATTAAGGCATCTGGGGGAATTCGCACCTACAATGAAGCTATAGACCTGATCTTAGCCGGTGCTACCAGACTGGGAACATCTCGGTCGATGGATTTGCTGCGCCAAGGCCAAGACCAGCAAAACAGCTGACTAGTCTAGTAAAGGGTGGTTGGTGGGCAGAAAATAACTAATGACTAATGAGTAGAACCTATAAAGTTACCGGAATTAATCTCAAATCCCAAGCCCTGGGAGAATCAGATAGAATATTAACAATATTAACACCACAGTTGGGTTTAATTCGAGCCATAGCACCGGCAGCACGCCAGGCTAAATCCAGCCTGGGGGGTAGGAGTGGGGTATTTGTGGTCAATGAATTACTCATAGCCAAAGGGCGATCCCTCGATAGAATTATACAAGCGGATACCGTAAAAACCTATCCGGGTTTGGCTGTGGATGTGGGGAAATTTGCCGCAGGGCAATATTTAGCGGAAATAGTGCTGTGTCAGGCCTTGAGTGAGCAACCCCAAGAGGAAATTTATCAGTTACTCCATAAATATCTTCATAAATTAGAAGTATTAGATATAACAGATAGATATAATATTTATGCTTATTTAGCTCATGCAGTGTTTCACTTTTATGCTTTAGAAGGTTTATGCCCTCAAGTACAAGCCTGTTGTTTAACTAACTATACCATCAGGCCAAATTTCGCAGATCCTAACTGGCGGGTGGGCTTTAGTGTCACAGCAGGTGGTACAGTCTGTTTACAGGCGTGGGAAAATTTGCGCCAAGAAAAACATCAACCCTCAGCCCTCGAGTCTAACTTAAATTACCAAAGGGTTGTGCACAGGGAAGATATACCGGTAAGTGCTCGGTTGGATGCTACAGAATTAGCTATGCTCCAATATCTCTCAGAAACAGAGATAATAGCAACAGATACTAACCAAAATTATCGCTGGTTATCTATTGAGCAAATTTTGCGCCAATATGCTCAATATCATTTAGGTCGCCCTATTCGCTCTGCTACCTTGATTGACTCTTACTTTGCTGCTAACCATGATGCAACCGTCTGATGTAGATAGAAAAATCTCATCTCTATCACCAAACACCAAAAAACACAATAGGGTATCGGATCCTATAGTCACAAATCACTTAAGTGCTGTTCCGCACAGCCCAGAACAGTGTCAATTAGATGTGGCGGGGGAAATTGCTACCACCCGTTTATCAGTAGTGACTTCCCCAACTAAACCGCCCCAATTAGAGGGGACTGGTGACCCGGAAAATAGACCAGACCAGGGGTTTTTACCTGTGTTAAAAAATCCTAATTTTCTGGCGCTGTGGGGGGGTCAGGTTTTTTGCCAGATAGCGGACAAAGTATACTTAGTATTAATGATTGCATTGATTAATACTCAGTTTCAGGGAAGTGACCAGAGCATTAGCGGTTGGGTATCAGGTTTAATGATGGCTTTTACCATTCCAGCGGTACTGTTTGGTTCTGTAGCGGGTGTATTTGTAGACCGCTGGCGGAAAAAGAATGTGCTGGTAAGCACCAATGTTTTACGGGGGGTGTTAGTGTTATCCATACCTTTGTTACTGTGGTTAACACATGATTGGCAGCCGGTGGGGATGTTACCAGTGGGTTTTATAATTATATTGGGGGTGACATTTTTAGTCTCCACACTGACACAGTTTTTTGCGCCCGCAGAACAAACAACAATCCCGTTAGTGGTGGAAGAACAGCATTTACTCTCGGCTAATTCTCTATATACGACTACCATGATGGCTTCAGTGATTGTGGGGTTTGCAGTGGGTGAACCACTGTTGGCGATCGCCGATAGAGTATGGTTAAAAATAGGTGGTAGTGATGGACTAGGTAAAGAGTTGTTGGTAGGTGGTAGTTATGGGATAGCGGCGTTAATTTTGTTGTTATTAGCGACCAAAGAAAAACCCCACCATCCGGACACGGAATTTCCTCACGTCTTAGCTGACTTAAGAGATGGGTTGAAATACCTCAAAGCTAACTCTATACTGCGCAATGCTTTAGTAAAACTGACGATTCTATTTTCCGTATTTGCAGCTTTAACAGTGCTAGCGGTGCGGATGGCGGAAATAATTCCCAACTTAAAAGCATCTCAATTTGGCTTTTTACTAGCATTTGGTGGGATTGGTATGGCTGCTGGGGCGACAATGCTGGGTCAATTTGGTCAACGCTTCTCCTACTGCGAATTGAGTCTGTGGGGTTGCTTAGGGATGTCAGGGACTTTAATTGGGCTATCGGTATTTACAACACAATTAGGGATAATTTTACTGTTAGTAGCTTTGTTGGGTGTATTTGGGTCTATGGTAGGTATCCCGATGCAAACTGCGATTCAAACGGAAACGCCGCCAGAGATGCGGGGTAAAGTGTTTGGGCTACAAAATAATGTGATTAATATTGCCTTGACCTTACCTTTAGCCTTAGCTGGGGTAGGTGAAACCTTAATAGGACTACCAGCAGTTTTTGTGATTTTAGCTATTACGGTATTTTGTGGTGGTATATTAACTTGGTATAGTTCCCGCCCATAGTCAACAGTCCAGATGATCTTGGTTTCGTGGTAAACTCAGGGGAAGTTGACAATACCAGAGGCTTTGAGCTGTGAGTAACTCAAAGGTTGATCAATTGAAACCGCTTTTCAAAATAGCTAATAAAGAATGCGTATAGCCTGGATTGGAAAGAAATCACCATTTTGCGGTAATGTCACCTACAGTAGAGAAGTAACAAATGCTTTACTAGACAGGGGACACCAAGTTAGTTTTCTTCACTTTGCTCAAGAAGAATCAGAAACAGAAAATTGTCCAAATTTCCAGGAAGTTTCCCTACCTTTCATTTATAAATCCCAGGTTTACACAATTCCCACGTTAAAAGCAACCAAGGTATTAACGGAGTCTCTGCGGGAAATCAAACCGGATGTAGTCCATGCCTCTTTGAGTTTATCGCCTCTGGACTTTATGTTACCCGAAATCTGCGAGCAACTGAATTTACCTTTGATTGCGACGTTTCATACAGCTTTTGCGGGGAAGGGGGCAAAATTTCTTTCGGGAACCCAGATGTTAGCTTATCAGCTGTATGCGCCTTGTTTGGCGAACTATGATCGGGTGATTGTATTTTCCCAAATTCAGCGGGAGTTATTAGCCCGTATGGGTGTAAAGGAAAGAAAAATCGCTGTGATTCCCAATGGAGTTGATGCGGTGAAGTATTCCCCCGGAGTTTCGGGGGTGAAAGCACAATTCCAAGCGGAGCGGTTGTTTGTCTATCAAGGTCGTATAGCACCAGAAAAAAACCTGGAACCTCTGTTACGAGCTTGGAAGCAGTCACAGATGGGATCTGGGAGCAAGTTACTGATGGTGGGTGATGGGGTTTTAAAGTCTTCTTTGGAACCGTTTTATGGCTCAGATGCAGGGATTATCTGGTTAGGATTTGTGGCGGATGAAGAGCGGCGGATCGAAATTTTACGGGGTGCTGATGTTTTTATTTTACCCTCTCTGGTTGAGGGTTTATCCCTGTCTCTGTTGGAAGCAATGGCCTGTGGAATAGCTTGTTTGGCTACAGATGTGGGTGCGGATGGGGAGGTATTAGAGGCTGGGGCGGGTGTAGTCCTGAATACTAAGACCGTGCGATCGCAGTTAAGAACCCTTTTACCCCTATTCCAAGACCATCCGGAGTTAACCACCCTCCTAGGAAACAAGGCCAGACAGCGTGTGTTAGACCGCTATACCCTGAGTAAAAATATCAGTCAGTTAGAGGAATTATATCGGGAAGTTTTAGCAGATAGGTCAGTACCTCTGAGTCGGAGGAGTTAGGCTATCAATTCTACAAATATTCACATTGAGCTAGGGGATTGATGGCGATCGCCTAGGTTTTTCATATTTTTTTGACTACAGCAGTAACCACAAGTGTTAGGACATTTCCCTGCTTGTTGTTCCCCAATCCTTCCCAATCCTTCCCAATCCTTCGGTGTTCCCTGTTCCCTGTTCCCTGTTCCCTTAAAACCACAATTATGATGTCCTAACGTGTATGCGTAGTGCTATAGCAATACTGTATCAGAGGTGACTTTTATGCCATCTTATCAAGATTCACTCAAATAACTTTACAAATTTTAAGATTTATTTTACAATATGTTACATAAGGTGTAAACGTCTAATTATTGTGTAAATATGGCTTTAACTATCCAGTCGGCTCAGAATATCTTTTCTAATACTCAACTTCCCAGTCAGATTCCCGCGACCATCGCCCTGTTCGACCAACTCAGTGTTGACGACCAGCTAGCATATCTGTGGTTTGCGTATACGGAAATGGGGAAAACAATTACCCCCGCAGCGCCTGGGGCCGCCAGATTGCAACTAGCAGAAAGTTTGCTCAACCAAATTAAGCAAATGTCAGCGGAAGAGCAAACAAGAGTGATGCGGGATATTGCGAGTCGTGCTGACTCACCCATCAGTCGTTCCTATGGGTTTTTTAGTGTAAATACTAAGCTGGCTTTTTGGTTCGAGTTGGGAGAGTTGATGAAACAGGGTGTAGTCGCTCCCATCCCCACTGGTTATCAAATGAGTCCCGGTGTGCAATTTGTACTAGAAGCCACCAAGAAACTTGATCCTGGTCAGCAAATTACAGTACTGCGCAACACCGTAGTTAACATGGGATTTGATACCTCTGATGTAGGTCCAAGTAGCTACCCCAAAGCTGTAGAGGAGCCAGCATTTACTCGGACTGCGCCCCCTGTATCCTCAGTGAAAATTGACGGGATTACAGAACCGGCGGTTCTGGGCTACATTGAAGCGATGAACGCTGATAACTTTGATCAAGCTATTAGTCTGTTTACTCCCGACGGTGCGCTCCAACCACCATTCCAAAAACCCATTGTCGGACATGAGGCGATCGCCAAATATATGCGCGAAGAAGCCCAAGGATTAAACATGATGCCACAAAAAGGTATCTGTGAGAACCTTACCGATGGGTCTAAGCAGCTAAAAATTACAGGTGTTGTACAAACTCCCTGGTTTGGTGTGACTGTGGGAATGAATATTGCTTGGCGCTTCTTAATTAATCCCGAAGGCAAAATTTTCTTTGTCGCCATTGATATGCTTGCATCTCCTGAAGAATTACTAAATCTGCGTCGGGTTTAGATTTCTGGGGTAGTTTGGGGTGTTGCTGGGGCTGACATTTTTAGTTGAGCAACACCTAATTATTTACCTAAATGAGTCGGTTGTTGATAAACCCGTTTGAGGGTGTTCACATCTCTGGGTGAAATAGGCGGGGGATTGCTAACTTGGGAAAAGTATAAAGCATCGGTGGGTAAATCGCTATGACCCCAAATTCCCAAGGCGTGGCCGAGTTCGTGACGGGATGCGGCTTGAAGATATACCCCTGTTTGACTAGGACTCAATAAGATAGTAAACTTGTGATATAGTGTTCTATTGTTTTCGTATACTTTATAGGTAGTTTGGGCCGAACGGGCCTGCGTGGGATGACCACGGGTAAATTGTAGAGGTGGGACTTGGCGGATAATTTTAATATCAGCTATTTCCGGCTTGTCTACTACCACCAAGGGTAAATAAACATTCCACTCTTCTACTGTCTCTATAACAGTGTTGACCCATGCTTGAGCTTGTGTATGATTAGCTGCTGTGGGTGGTTGTATATAAACTTGAATCGGAAATTTTGACCAGATAAAATAACCTACCGGGGTTTTTTCCACTTGGTCAAAGTAATCACCACTATTTGTGTGATCTTGCCATTGCGCCAGGGTGGGGGGTAGGGGATGGGTAGTATAGGATGTATTTCCTACTGTAGCAATAGATGGCAGATTTGTCAAAATAACTAGCAGCCCGGTACTGATGAATAAGGACAGGACTGCTAGTAATCTTTGTGTATAGAAATCTTGACGGCTGGAAGACTTAGGGTATTTTATTTTATATACCATTCTACTCTTACCGGATTTTTACTTAGGTAACCACCCAGCACTCAACAGCAATGTTAAACCCATAAATATAACTGTCAGCGCCCAGGTAACTCGATTTAAGGTATCTTCGGCGCTTTTGGTGCTGCTGAATAATTGGGCTTGTCCGCCAATGGCTCCAATTCCATCGCCTTTAGGGCTATGTAGTAACACTAAAATAATTAAGGCTAAAGCAGAAAAAGCCCAAATAGTTTGCACAATAGTAGTAATATTAACTGTCATGGTCAGGCTGTCCGTGATAATTTATGGTTATTTATGGTTATTTATGTTTTCCCAATCATAGGGATTATATCACATTCTGGGCTAGTTGTTTGAGTGGTAGTGCCCTGGCGGTAGGGGAGCAGTGAGGAGTCAGAAGGTCTTCACTGCTGGGTCGGTTTATATACCAGCTTTGACGGGGGTACGTGTGGGTTGCACTTGATACCCAGACGGGATTAATAGGGAGTGTCCGGTCATTTCTGAGGGTTGGGGTAACTGGAGAATTTCCAGAATGGTAGGTGCTATATCCGCTAGTTTACCATCCTTGCGCAGTTCTACATTTGTACCATGTCCGGGGATTTTAATGGTCTCTCCTTCTACTAAAATGAAGGGGACTGGGTTAGTGGTATGTGCTGTCCAGGGGTTACCCTGTTCATCCAGCATATACTCGGCGTTACCGTGGTCAGCAGTAATAATTGCTGTTCCGCCCACTTGGGTAATACTACTCAGTAAGCGACCCAAACAATGGTCTACTGTTTGAATAGCGCTCATGGTGGCTGCCATTTTCCCAGTATGCCCTACCATGTCCGGGTTAGCATAGTTAATCACTACTAAAGAGTATATTCTCTTGTGAATGGCGGCGATCGCCACATCTGTAACTGCGT
Source organism: Anabaena sp. CS-542/02 (assembly GCF_028331085.1). Taxonomy (NCBI): domain Bacteria; kingdom Bacillati; phylum Cyanobacteriota; class Cyanophyceae; order Nostocales; family Nostocaceae; genus Anabaena; species Anabaena sp. CS-542/02. The sequence continues at coordinate 3,642 of NZ_JAQMTM010000167.1, read as the reverse complement.
CCGCTGACATTCCCGGGGCTTTGTCGTAAGTTGCTACCATGGGACTACTGACCAGTTCTCGGTCTTCCCCAGGGAAAGGTTCCTCTAGTCCGCCATTAAAGAAATAGGTGACGTGGGCGTATTTTTCGGTTTCTGCGGTGCGAAACTGCTGTAAACCATGATTGGCGATGACTTCACCTAAAATATTCGTCAAATTTTGCGGCTCAAAGGCTACCTTCACTGGTAGTTCTGGGTCGTATTGAGTAAAGGTAGCAAAGGACAACCGCTGAATTTTTGCTCTAGTAAAGCCTGTGAATTTGGGGCTGACAAAAGCTTGAGTCAACTGTCTAGCGCGGTCTGGGCGGAAGTTGAAGAAGATCACACCGTCCCCTGGTTCGATCGTCCCTGGAGCAATGCGGACTGGGTGAATGAATTCATCGGTCACATCTTCGGCATAAGATGCAGCCAAAACTTCTACGGCTGGACGTTCATCAATGTTAGCATCTTCTGTCATGACATCGTAGGCGCGTTGAATGCGCTCCCAACGATTATCTCTATCCATAGCATAGTAGCGACCACTGAGGGTAACTATACGCCCTATGCCTTTCTGGTCTATTTGTGCTTGCAATAACTTGATGGCTTTGATCCCATCCCCGGGGAGAGTATCACGACCGTCGGTGATGGCGTGGATACAAACTTCTGAAATTTCCTGTTGTTTGGCTAGGTCTAGTAGTCCAAACAGATGACTGATATGTGAGTGTACCCCTCCCTCAGAACACAGCCCCACTATATGCAATTTACCATTTTGAGAGCGGACTTCCTGGCAAATCTTCACAAGTGCTGGGTTACTGAGAATAGAACCATCTTCGACTGCATCGGAGATGCGGACTAATTCTTGGGGTACTACCCGTCCAGCGCCAATGTTCAAATGACCAACTTCCGAGTTGCCCATTTGACCTTCTGGCAACCCTACGGCTTTTCCTGATGTGCTGATGAGGGTGTGGGGGTAAGCTGCCCATAAGCTTTCCATAATGGGGGTTTCAGCGGCGGTAATTGCGTTTCCTCGCTGCTGTTCGCGGTAGCCCCACCCGTCTAAAATGACTAGCACCACAGGAGCAACAGGTGCTTTGGTCATGGTCTTGCCCTTTACTTTCTGTAATATCCGAATAATACCACTGCTAATCTACAGTGCAAGTGAATTTTTACTTATTTCCTTTTTCCAGAAGATTTCCCTGCTTTTTTAGCAGCTTTTTCCGCAGCTATTGCTGCTAGTCTGGTCTGTTCTTTTTCTTCGGCAATTTTATCGAGGTAATAATGATAGTCTCCTAGGTAAACACGAAATTCCCCATCCCGGATTTCTACGATTTTGTTGGCTACTTGGGAAATAAAATAGCGGTCGTGGGAAACTACTATGGCTGTCCCATCATAGTTTTGTAGCGCCTCTTCTAACATTTCTTTGGCGGGAATGTCTAAGTGGTTGGTCGGCTCATCTAAAATTAGGAGGTTGGCTGGACGTAACAGCATTTTTGCTAAGGCTAACCGCGCTTTTTCTCCACCACTTAAAGCCGCTACTGGTTTAAATACCATGTCCCCTGTAAAGAGAAATCTCCCTAGGTGTGTGCGCACTTCTTCGTTTGTCCACTGGGGAACTTCATCATGGATGGTTTCCATGACTGTTTTCTCTAGGTCTAAGGCTTCCGCTTGGTTCTGCTCGAAGTATCCCGGTATAACGTTATGGTCTCCTAGTTTTACGGTTCCTTCTGTGGCTGGTTCTGTCCCCATTATTACCCTTAATAGGGTGGATTTACCCGCTCCGTTGGGACCCAGAAAGGCTATGCGATCGCCTCTTTCAATTAGTAAACTAGCTTCTAAGAATAATATCTTATCATCATATATATGAGTTAGGTCTTTAATGATCACTACCTCCCTCCCACTGCGGGGAGAAGGGGGAAAGCGAAAATGTAAGGTTTTTACATTGGCTGTGGGTGCTTCGATGCGCTCGATTTTTTCTAGTTGTTTTTCCCGGCTCTTGGCTTGGGTACTACGAGTCGCACTGGCGCGGAATCTGTCTACAAATGCTTGCTGTTTCTCTAGTTCTTTTTGTTGGCGATCGTAGGCGCTTAACTGGGCTAGTTGATTTTCCGCTTTTTGTTGGAGGTATGCTGAATAGTTACCTAGGTAAGTAGTAGAAACACCCCTCTCTGTTTCTACAATCTGGGTACACAGCCTATCTAAAAATTCCCGGTCATGGGAAACTATTACCATGGGGGTGGTTAGTCCTCTGAGGTAATTTTCTAACCATTCTATGGTTTCTAAGTCTAAGTGGTTCGTCGGTTCGTCCAGTAGCAATAGGTCGGGCTTTTGTAGGAGAATTTTACCTAAACTCATCCTCATCTGCCAACCACCAGAAAAGGCACTGACTAGGCGATCGCTGTCTTCGCTATCAAAGCCCATTTCTGGTAATATCTTCCCAATCCTTGCATCTAGGTTATACCCGTCTAAGGCTTCAAACTCTCGCTGTAAGCGATCTAGTTTGTTAATCAGTTTATCTAGTTCTTCTAAACTGGCGGTCTCCATCTCCCTCTGTACTTCCCCTAGGGAAATTTGTACTTGATTTGCTTGCGCAAAGACTCGCCAAAATTCTTCTCTGACTGTGCGACTCGGATCTACTTCAAATTCTTGGTTCAGGTAAGCTATGTGTAAGCTGGAGGGGCGAATTATTTCCCCCGCTGTGGGTTCTATTTCCCCGGTGATGATTTTTAGCTGGGTTGATTTTCCCGCTCCGTTGACTCCTACTAAGCCTATGCGATCTCCAGGTTTGACTTCCCAGTTAACATCTTTGAGAACTTCACCTGTGGGATATATTTTACTGATATGTTCGAGTCGCAGCATCAAGTTTCTCTGGGGTAGGGGATGGTTGTGAAGGTTAACACTCTTCCTGATTTTAACAAAATTTAACTTAAGTTTATGTTTTTTATTCAGTTGTTTTTTATTTAGAGGAGTCAGGGGTTATAAACTCCGTTTGATGCTACCCAGGGAACCAGGGGTTATAAACCCCTGTCTGATAGCTGATGTCAGATGAATCTGACTACCATAATTTAGCTAGAAGTCTACCAGATCCCGGACTTCTCACATAATTAGAGATACCCTACCATAATTTATCTAGAAGTCGGGGATCTTTGGGGCGATCGCCTGTACGGTGTTTAAACGCAAAGGTCGCTAAGTACACGCAAAGGTTCGCAAAGGTGTTTGTTGGGAAGATGTTTTATTTGGTGGGGTGGGATGTAAGAAACCAGGGGTTATAAACCCCTGTCTGATAGCTGATGTCAGATGAATCTGACTACCATAATTTAGCTAGAAGTCTACTAGATCCCCGACTTCTCACATAATTAGCGATACCCTACCATAACTTATCTAGAAGTCGGGGATCTTTGGGGCGATCGCCTGTCCGGTGTTTAAACGCAAAGGTCGCTAAGTGGGATCTAAGAAACTGCTTCGGGTCCAATTACCTGTTGATTCTGTTTTTCTTTTTTTCCTAGCTCTAGGTTTAATTTTAAGAGTTGCTCTAAAATGTCATCTTCAGGTTTAAATTTATAGGCTTCCATCACTAGTTTATCTAGTTGTTCATGGAGTTTATATAGTTGGCTGCTGGGTTCGTTGTAG
>NZ_JAQMTM010000166.1:0-5225 GCF_028331085.1 Anabaena sp. CS-542/02 | reverse complement strand
CGCGAAAACCAAGCAATGATAGCGGTAGTCTTTCTTGTAAATCTTAAGAGAAATATCGCGTCTGGCTAAGGCGTGCAAGTCTACTGAGGGATAACCGCTCCCATGCTCCTGTTGAAGTAGAAAGTAAAGTCTAGCTTTGTTTAGGTTTTATATAGCAGGTAAACACTAAATCTCCTTAGTTAGGTGAGTGTCAACGAAGTCAGGAGTGCTAAGTGACAGAGATGTTTAAAACAGTACTATTTCCAATTGATCAAAGCCGGGAAGCGCGAGAAGCTGCTGATGTAGTTACCAACGTTGTGCAGAAGTACGGTAGTCGCTTGGTGCTGCTGTCTGTGGTGGAAGAACCAGTCACAGATGTACCAAGTCCAGATCCCATGAAGTCGTCAGACCTTGTGTCTCAATTGCTGGAAAATGCGCGATCTTTGTTTTCTCAGCAAGGAATTCAATGTGAGATTCTGGAAAAACAAGGGAAACCAGCCTTTACTATCTGTGATGTGGCTGATGACATCGGGGCAGATTTAATTATCATGGGTTGTAGAGGATTAGGTTTGACTGACGAGGGAGCAAATGATAGTGTTACTACGCGTGTAATTAATCTTTCACCTTGCCCAGTGCTAATTGTGCCTTAATCTTACCAAGACGCGTTGAGTCGCGTCTACATTCGATCCCCAATAGCAGTTTTGCTGCCTGAAATTCTTTGGTTTCGTAACATCTCTCCATCTTCGCAGGTCAAATAGTTCGGTTATCCCGCTACTTGTCAGCAACTGAGGAGGGGGTTTTTCCGTCACTATGGATATAGTTAGTAAGATTTGTGTAAACTATTTTTTTTGTCAACGAAACAGTTTTGAATTATAATTGAAAGATTTACCTGAGTTACTTTACTATCTGCTGGATTTGTCTTAATATAGGATAAGTAGAAATCATATCGACTTCAGATTTTACAATTGCACATCGCGGCCGAGGATAAAAAGAATTTACGCCAATAACCAAGTGTGCTTCTAGGAGATTTCAAAATTCAGGGAAGGTAAGGGAACCTATATCGGGTAGGGGTATTCTTAATCTTTCATAGGCGGTGTATGAATTGACTTCTTTTGGTAGCGCCCTATGTTCCGTGATATGTTTACTACCTTTCCAAACCAGATTTAGTTATTCAAGATCCGTTGTATTTACGGAGTAGAGGACAACGCACCAATGGCTATTGTTAAAACCAAAACGGAAAACCTCAATACCAAATTCACGGCTGATATGGTCAGAACCTATCTGCGGGAAATTGGTCGGGTACCACTGCTAACGCGTGAAGAAGAGATTATTTTTGGCAAGCAGGTACAACAAATGATGACCCTTGTGGAGGCTAAAGACTCCTTAGGGAAGGAGCTAGGTCATGAACCTAGTTTAGCAGAGTGGGCAGCCCATGTTAAGCAAACGGAAACACAGATCAAACACTCTGTGACCCAAGGTAAACGGGCCAAGCAAAAGATGATTGAAGCCAACCTGCGCTTGGTTGTGGCCATCGCCAAGAAATACCAAAAGCGCAACATGGAGTTTTTGGATTTGATCCAGGAAGGAACTCTAGGATTAGAAAGGGGTGTAGAAAAGTTTGATCCCACCAGGGGTTATAAGTTCTCCACCTATGCTTACTGGTGGATTCGCCAAGCGATTACCCGGGCGATCGCCCAGCAAGGTCGGACTATTCGGTTACCGATTCATATCACCGAGAAACTCAACAAAATCAAAAAAGTACAGCGGGAATTGGCGCAAAAGTTGGGGCGATCGCCGAATCCTGCGGAGATTGCGCAAGAGTTGGAACTAGAGCCGATGCAGATTCGGGAGTACCTGAATATGGCGCGTCAACCAGTGTCCTTAGATGTGAAAGTCGGCGATAACCAGGATACGGAATTGCAAGAAATGCTCGAAGATGAAGGACCATCTCCTGAGTATTACACCACCCAAGAGTTCTTGCGTGAAGACCTGAATAACTTGTTGGCAGAACTTACCCCCCAACAAAGACAGGTTTTAGCCCTGCGCTTTGGTTTAGAAGATGGGAATGAAATGTCTTTAGCTAAAGTGGGTGAACGCTTAAATCTTAGCCGTGAGCGCGTCCGTCAGCTAGAACATCAGGCTCTTGCTCATTTGCGCCGTCGTCGCGCCAATGTCAAGGAGTACGTTGCTAGCTAAAAGCAGATAGCTTGCGGTGACGCGCCTCCTGAAGTCAGGGGGCGATTTTTTATCTTGTTTTTCCACGAGGGATGGTGTTAATTAAAACTCAATCCCTGCTTGGGCTTTCACTCCTTGATCCCGGAAAGGATGTTTAATCAGAGTCATTTCCGTGACTAAATCTGCTCGCTCGATTAAAGCAGGGGGTGCGCCTCGACCTGTGAGAATTACGTGCTTGTTGGGTGGTTTTTCTGCTAACCCTGCTAAAACCTGATCGACTTGTAAATAGCCCATTTTGAGGGCGATATTGATTTCATCGAGCAACACTAACTGAAATTCTGGATTGCGAATATATTCTAATGATTTTTCCCAAGCGGCGCTGGCTTTGTCAAGGTCGCGATCGCGGTCTTGAGTTTCCCAGGTAAAGCCTTCCCCCATAGCGTGAAATTCTATCTGGTCTTCCCAAAAGCTAAAAACCTTTTTTTCTGATGGTTCCCAAGCACCTTTGATAAATTGCACAATCGCTACTTTATACCCATGACCGAGCGATCGCAACACCATACCCAAAGCCGCCGTAGTTTTACCCTTACCATTACCAGTATTAACTATAATTAAACCTTTTTCTGGTACAGCCTCTGCTATACGGCGATCCTGTACCTCTTTGCGCCGCTGCATCTTGTGGCGGTATTGTTCATCAGTTAAGTTAGTTAGGGTTGAGGACATGATTTCGTCTATTAAGCGTTCAATTTCTCTATCTGAGTTTAACTCTTCTGGTGTATCGCTTTTCATCAACCTTACTTATCAAATATGAATTTTCTCACCCACAGCAGGGCTACAGGACGAAGGGGTTAGTCTTGAAAAGACTGGATTTATTCAGGAGGGTAAATACATTGTTGTTTCATTTAACTCTTGTGAGAAATTATTTTGACATCCCAGATTAATTTCCCATCATATGACTTAGAGATCGTGAAAAATGTTGGATATCTACATTTTTGTAGTATTTAATTAACTAAATTTTGGGAGAATCTGACCTGATAAATGTTCTGTCAAAACTTCATTTCAGATTCCCTAGGGATCATTTTCCCCCACAAGTTGATATCAGGCGCGCTCCCATGTCAGAGTTTGAGGATTTCCGCCTATGGGCGGCGTGACTAATACTAGGCGATCGCCAATAAATTGGAATTGGCGTAACTGCTCGGTTCCAATCCAATCAGGTATGAGGCTAATTTCCACATAATGAATTACTGTTTCTGCCTGTATTTCATATTTACCACTGTAAGAAACATAATTAGCAGATGCTTGAAGATATCTAGTAATTGCTTTAATGTACTTAAAAGCAGTGACTAAAAGCCAAGGTCTTAAGAATACTTTCCTAGCATTCATCAACTCGGCTGAGGAAACTTCAATATTCAGGCGATGGGCTTTCATAATTGTTGCAGACATATAACCAGATTCAGTGTATGTAATATAACCAATGGGATGTTTCCCAAATGGGTAACAAGTCTGACCATCGCCAGATGTACTTTCCCAAGATACTAATTTCCAAGTCCCGACAAAGTTGTTTGTACTCATCTTATTTATACTGGTATTTTGATACAGCTTTCCCAGACAACCCAGCAGGTAAATTGCTATTGTTATATCAGTATAATTTTTGTCGAAATTCTTTCCTAGGGGTAATGTCATAATTGCCTGAAATCTAGATAACATTAGATTCAGCGTGTTTACTATTCAGGAGTGCCAAAATGTCAAAAAAACTGGGTCAAAAAATCTCCCCCATACCCATGTCCACCGATATCGGGGTGGTGGATTTGATTAATAATTACTTCACAGCCTATAACTCAGCACGTTTGCGAGAAATCTGTCAACTCATGAGTCACGATATCTTAAAAGATGGGGTGACTGTGGGGGTTAGCCTTTCTGGTGCGATGACACCAGCTGGATTTGGAGTTTCAGCACTATCGCCCCTAATTCGCAACGGTTTTATTGACTGGATGATTAGTACAGGTGCGAATCTTTACCATGATATGCACTACGGCTTAGGTTTTGAACTTTTTGCCGGTAATCCGTTTTTGGATGATGTCAAGTTGCGCCAAGATGGTACGATCAGAATCTATGATATTATCTTTGGCTATGATGTCTTGCTGGAAACTGATGCTTTTATTCGCAAGATTCTCCAAGCAGAAGTATTTCAAAAACCCATGGGAACTGCGGAGTTTCACTATCTATTGGGTAAGTATGTCCGAGAAGTAGAAAAGCAGTTGGGAGTGCAGCATTCTTGTTTGTTAGCTACAGCCTATGAATGTGGCGTACCTATTTATACCTCATCCCCAGGAGATAGTTCCATTGGGATGAATGTTGCAGCTTTAGCTTTGGAAGGTTCAAAGTTAGTCATAGACCCTTCTATTGACGTGAATGAGACAGCAGCGATCGCCTATTGTGCCAGAGAATCAGCCGGAAAAAGTGCAGCTGTAATTCTCGGTGGTGGTAGTCCTAAAAACTTTTTACTACAAACACAACCGCAAATTCACGAAGTGTTAGGGCTGGAAGAACGGGGACACGATTACTTTGTACAGTTTACCGATGCTCGACCGGATACCGGAGGTTTGTCAGGTGCAACCCCCTCGGAAGCTGTGAGTTGGGGTAAAATAGACCCAGAAGAGTTACCTAGCACAATTGTTTGTTACACTGATAGTACCATAGCTATACCATTAGTCACAGCTTATGTTCTCAACCAGTGTCAACCTCGACCTCTGAAGCGGTTATATGACAGACGACCAGCAATGCTGGAGAAATTAAAAACAGACTACCTAGCAGCTTTAGCACAGCCATCGGAGCAAGTCCGAGCTGCTGTAGCTGATATGGTATCTTAGCAATAATTCCTCATCGTCCGCTCGGTTAAACTTACCCAAAACTACCCACTGGTAGTTTTGGCGTTAACTTCTTGTTTCATCGCGGTCTGAGAATGACTTCGACTAGGTTTGTCCGCTCCGCAAGCAATCCCGGTAAAGCTTACCGTTTCTGACCGTTCAGGAATAAAAATCTTCTCAAACCATCGGTCAATATTTTTGGCG
>NZ_JAQMTM010000016.1:0-20070 GCF_028331085.1 Anabaena sp. CS-542/02 | reverse complement strand
TGGGGTTAGCTACCTTTAACCCACCTTCTTTACTGCGAATCACTAAACCTAAATCTAACAGATAACGGCGATCGTCTTCCGGTGTGTTGGGTAATTCTTCCCCAGATAAAATAGGTTCTATAATGGCTTTTACCCTATCTTCCCGCAGTCGCTCTGCTAAACTGTCTAAGTGGGTGTCTTGCCTTTGAATTAGTATATCTTTGCCTTGATTGATTAAGTCTACTGTGATGGGGATATTTACGTCTTCTGCTAAATACTCTGTAACTTCCTGAGCTAAAGCATTGACTAACCAAGGTTGACCCTGGGTTAAATCGTAGGCGTGGTTAATGGCTTCGGGGGTAAATATTTGTCCTGTGACGGTTGAGCGAATGTTGGTGAGACATTGCCCAGTACTGTAAGGCGATAGCGAAGCGCTGCTGCAAGCAGATCGCAGCTGCATGAGTAAGATCCCCGACTTTTTAACATAATCAGAGATAATCTAGGATAATTTAGCTAGAAGTCGGGGATCTGTGTGACACCGAAGATCATGTATTTGATTATCTTGACCGGATGCGATAGCGAAGCGCTGCTGCTCAAGGCGATAGCGAAGCGCTGCTGCAAGTAGATCGCACCTGCATGAGTAAGATCCCCGACTTCTTAACATAATCAGAGATAATCTAGGATAATTTAGCTAGAAGTCGGGGATCTGTGTGACATGGTGATTAAACTACCTGATCCCTTAGTTTGATAGCCTGAGGAATTTCCCTGACTTTTGGGAACCGTTTCGCTACATAGAAGGCTTTTAGCACATCAATTTCTAGGCGTTGACTGGGATAAGCGGCAATAAAATTGATGACAGAAAGACCTTGAGGTTGAGTAGCACCTAATACTAATGCTGCTCTGAGTGCTTGTACCCCCGCGTCATCTTTTCTGACTACAGCCTGGGAGACATTATTAAGAATTGTTATGCCCATTTGTGTATTGAGTAGACTATTCACTGTGACCACATCTATGGGTACTTTGGTTCTGAGCAGTCTGACAAAGAAGCGGCTTTGTTCTTCAGATATTCTACCGGTGTAAAGCTCTAAACCTCTGGGAAATTTCCCAGTATCTGCTGTGTTTTGTAACTCCTCTAGGGAAATAGATTCCGCAAAGGGGCCAAATCGCAGAACAAGGGTATCCGCAGCACGTACGGAGGTGTGGGGCCCCCAAAACTGTGTTAAGGCGATCGCACTTAAGAAACTTGCAAGTATTTTGAAGTTTTTCCAGTTGCTTGCCATAAGATTTTTACTAATTAATTTTTAGGTAAATATAACGTAATTTTATATATTTGACGGCGACTGTTGTGGATAAATTCAAAGAGCATAGCAATGCTATGCTCTAGTTGAGTTGCAGGAGGATTGTTTTGTTATACCCCTGTTAATTTTGAGGGAGATTACACCTTAGCAGATGCTTTAGTAATCATATTCAGTTCGCCCTTAGCATACTTAGCAGCAAAGTCTTCTAGAGAAACTTGCTTAATCTTGCTAGCATTACCGGCGGTACCAAATTGCTGGTATCTGTCAGCACAAACCTTCTGCATATATTTGATGGAAGGCTTGAGGAAGTGACGGGGGTCAAATTCCTTGGGACCTTTTGCTAGTGCTTCACGAACTGCGGCGGTGATAGCTAGACGGTTGTCGGTGTCAATGTTAACTTTACGTACACCGCTCTTGATACCCTTTTGAATTTCTTCTACAGGTACACCATAGGTTTCGGGAATTGCACCACCGTACTCGTTAATCAAGGCGATTAAATCTTCAGGTACGGAAGAGGAACCGTGCATTACCAAGTGGGTGTTAGGTAGACGGCGGTGAATTTCTTCAATGCGGCTAATGGCCAAGATTTCACCGGTTGGTTTGCGGGTAAATTTGTAAGCACCGTGGCTGGTACCGATGGCTACAGCCAAAGCATCTACTTGGGTTTGCTCTACAAAGTCCGCTGCTTCGTCTGGGTCTGTTAGTAGTTGAGAGTGGTCAAGTGTACCTTCAAAGCCGTGACCGTCTTCAGCTTCACCAGCGCCGGTTTCTAGGGAACCTAAGCAACCTAGTTCACCTTCTACGCTGACACCCAAGGCGTGAGCAACATTCACTACTTCACGGGTGGTATTGACGTTGTACTCAAAGCTAGCGGGGGTTTTAGCGTCTGCTTCCAAGGAACCATCCATCATGACGCTGGTAAAGCCGTTCTTGATTGCGGAGTAGCAGGTAGAAGGCGCATTACCATGATCTTGGTGCATGACAATGGGAATTTCGGGATAGGTTTCTACTGCAGCCAAGATCAGGTGACGTAGAAAGTTTTCTCCAGCATAAGAACGAGCACCACGAGAAGCTTGTAAGATTACGGGGCTATCTGTCTCTGCTGCTGCTTTGAGAATTGCCTGAATCTGCTCTAGGTTGTTGACGTTAAACGCCGGAATACCGTAACCGTGTTCAGCCGCGTGGTCTAAAAGCAGCCGCATTGGTACGAGCGCCATATATATTCCTCCTAATGTGTTTTTGGGCTAATCGGTTTCCGAAGAGCGTAATATTTACGCTAATCTTAATACTTTTTTCAACTTATAGGAAATTATAACTAGTGATGGTTGTTTATTTTGAGGAAGTTTATGCCATCTTTCATAAAGATGCCCTATATTTCCCATCTGCTACTGTACATTAAGTTACGGTAGGCTTAAATTCTTTAGTAGCCCTATATGCTGAATATGATTCCAGTACAGTTTATGGGTATCAATGTAGGGCACCACAAGTACTAGAGTTAATCACAGCCTGGCTATGCTCATACTTTGGGAAGACGATTGTCAGTTCGGGGCGGCGATCGCATTCTCTTAGAGATTTTACCTGATTTTTGCTAGTGGGTCGCCCGGGATTCGAACCCGGAACTAATCGGTTAAAAGCCGAGTACTCTACCGTTGAGTTAGCGACCCTTTTGTTTTGCAACTTTGTCATCATAACATAGGCATCTGGGATTGACAAGTAGTTTTATAAGAGATTTGCTGTTAATCTCACAGATGCCGTGCAGCTAGCTTTTGGAGCTAATACCGTCAGATTTTCACCTGTATTTAGGGCATTCCGGGGAGCAGTCCAAGGTTCTAGACAGTAAAAGTCTTTGCCTTTGATTGTCCAAAACACTAGACGAGAATAAATGCGATCGTAATCTAAAGTTACTTTGAGTTGACGATTGGGATCTATGACTGTGGCAGATTGGCTAGTCAAACCCCCAAAACCGACATCAATTTCCTCACGGGTAAAATCAAAACTACCATCAAACGGGTGGATTTCTTTAGTAGCTTGGTCTTGGTATGCCTGGGAGGGGATGTGAAACTGAAGCTGATGCTTATCACCACTGGTCAAAAAGTAGGGATGGAAACCCGCAGAAAAGGGCATGGGTGTAGATGACAAATTTTGATACTGCTGTTTAATTTCTAGAGTATTGCCTTTTAACTCGTAAGTAAAAATGACTTGAAAGTCAAAAGGATAAACTGCTTTAGTTTGTTCATTGCTCTGGAGTAGCAGAGTCAGGCTAGCTTTATCTTGAGTTTCCTGCTGAGTCACTTCCCAAGGTAAATCACGAGCAAAACCATGTTGTTTGAGAGTGTACCTTTGCCCGTTATAGGTGTAAATGTTATCTGGTAAATTCCCGCAGATAGGGAACAGAATCGGATTTCCACCTCTGACACTCAATTGGGGATGGGTAAAGCGTTCACTATCCAGATAGAAAATTTCTTGGTTGCGGACACGCCACCGGGTGATAATCCCGCCTCTTTCGGGTACGACCTCTATTTGAGAGCCTGTGGTTTCATCGGTGAGGATGTAAGTCTTGTATTGTTGCTGTTCAACAGTGATAGTAAACACAAGTTTTAGTCCTTAGTTATGGTATCGTCTTTGGGTCTTGGTGGTGAAAGTGAATTGTACTCACCACTCAGACACTAGAACACCCAGGTAAATGCAATCTACTCGTCTTCTGCGAACACGAAGCGATATAACTCGCTGGGGTCGGGTTCGGGGCTACTTTCAGCGAACTTGACGGCATCGTCGATGAGTGCTTGAATTTTGCCATCAATGGCCTTGAGTTCGGCCTCGTCGGCTAAGTTTTGCTCAGTCAGATAAGCGGCAAACTTTTTAATGGGGTCACGGGAAAACCAGAATTCCTTCTCGGCTTTGCTGCGCATTTCATCTGGGTCTGCTAAGGAATGACCCCGGAAACGGTAGGTAAGGGCTTCAATTAATGTGGGACCTTCACCAGCACGGGCGCGGGCTACAGCTTCTTGAGCCACGGCTCGCACTGCTAGCACGTCCATACCGTCTACTTCCACGCCTACCATGTTAAACACACTGGCTTTTTTGTAAATTTCTGGCTGGGAAGTAGCTCGTTCGTGAGACATCCCAATAGCCCATTTATTATTTTCCACTACGAAAATTATCGGTAGTTTCCACAGAGCAGCCATATTTAAGGTCTCGAAAAACTGACCGTTGTTAGCTGCACCATCGCCAAAAAAGCAAGCTGTGACTTGGTCGGCGTTTTGGTCTCCTAAAACTTCGCGACGGTATTTAGTTTGAAAAGCTGCTCCTGCTGCTACAGGAATTCCTTCGGCTACAAAGGCATAACCACCTAGTAGGCCATGCTCGGCAGAAAACATATGCATGGAACCACCACGCCCTTTGCTGCACCCTGTGGCTTTACCAAATAACTCTGCCATCACTTCTCGAGCTGGTACACCAGCACTCAGAGCATGAACGTGGTCGCGATAGGTGCTGGAAACAAAATCTTCACCTGGCCGCATGGATTGGATGACACCTGTAGAAACGGCTTCTTGACCGTTGTATAGGTGGACAAAACCAAACATTTTACCTCTATAGTACATCTCGGCGCATTTGTCTTCAAATGAGCGCCCTAGTACCATATCTTCATACAAGCGTAACCCTTCTGCTTTGGTGATTTTGGTAGTAGCGGTGTCAAATGTAGGTAAGGTGCGTTCTTGAACCATTATTTTTTTAGTATTCCTATAGTAAAACTGAAATTTACCATCTCAAATAAGTTGGTTTCAGACAATATCTGTTTTCGATCAGCTAGTATGTGCTGAAGTCAACGACCAAAATTTATGCACCAAACAGGTTTATAGGCAATAGAGGAGAAACAATGAGTGAATTTTTGATTTTTCTACCCACCCTCTGGGAGGAGTTGACCTCTGATCTACTCCTGTTTATAGGCTATCAATCAGGATAGCTCGGTTTCTGCATATCCATGAACAGTTTACAGAAAATCACGGGGCAATTTTCTGTATGTAGCTATATTTTGGTAAACTACATTTATTTATGTTATAATATTGTTCATTTAATTGATACCTACCCTTTTTGAGGATACTTTCTCTAAGTGCATAGCTGGGTAAGTGCTGAGGATGTTTAGCATCTATGAGTTACTACCCGCAGAAATACTAACAATTACAACAAGGTATTGGCGGTTTCTAGGCAACTGCTTTTTACCAGTAAAATTCAAAAAAAACTAATGTTATATTATACACTTATAATGTAAATCCTTCACGGTATTATTCAGTGTAGGATTATGGCACGGTTTTACATACCTGGAATGCTCTAGGTAAATTATGTTGATCACGGTGCAGGGGAAGTAGACTGTGCGAATTCCGCTAGATTACTACCGAATTTTGGGATTACCGTTAGCGGCAAGTGATGAACAGTTGCGCCAGTCGTACAGCGATCGCATTGTCCAATTGCCACGACGGGAGTATTCCCCGGCAGCAATTTCTGCTCGCAAACAACTTATAAAAGAAGCTTACGTGGTTTTATCCAATCCTAAAGAACGTAGCAGCTATGATCAGCTTTATCTTGCCCATGCCTATGGATCTGACGGCAATGGTAATGCTACTGTTGCCGTGGAAACCCACACAACCAGTAAGAAGACTGATACCGATATCCAGAGCCTGGGAATCGAGATTTCCGAAAAAGAATTAGTTGGTGCTTTATTGATTCTGCAGGAACTCGGGGAATATGAACTGGTGCTGAAGTTAGGTAATAATTACCTTACCAACAATAGCAAGGTAATATCTGCCAGACTGGCAAATAATCTCGAAAGTGAAGATTTTCTTGCTAGTTCTGACTACCCGGATATTGTTCTGACTGTTGCTTTGGCTTGTTTGGAACTGGGTCGAGAGCAATGGCAGCAAGGTCACTATGAAAGTGCGGCTGTTTCTCTAGAAACTGGTCAACAAACGCTAGAGCGTGAAGGGCTATTTTCTAGTGTGCAGGCGGAAATTCAGGCTGACTTGTATAAATTGCGTCCCTATCGTATTTTAGAATTGCTGGCATTACCTGAAGACAAGGTTGAGCAGCGACAACAAGGCTTGGCATTTTTGCATGAGGTGTTAAATGAGCGCGGTGGAATTGATGGCAGTGGTAATGATCAATCGGGTCTGAATGTAGATGATTTCTTGCGCTTTATTCAGCAATTACGCAACTATTTAACGGTTGTAGAACAGCATCAGCTCTTTGAAGTGGAAAGCAAGCGTCCGTGTGCCGTTGCCACTTACTTGACAGTTTATGCGCTCATAGCACGGGGATTTAGTCAACGTCAACCGGCTTTAATCCGTCAGGCTAGGCAAATGCTGATGCGGTTAGGAAAGCGTCAAGATGTGCATTTAGAACAAGCTTTGTGTGCCCTGCTACTGGGGCAGACCGAAGAGTCCACCCGGGTTTTAGAACTGAGTCAAGAATACGAAGCTCTGGCTTTTATTCGGGAAAAATCCCTCAACTCTCCGGACTTGTTACCGGGTCTATGTTTGTATGCGGAACAGTGGTTAAAAGATGAAGTATTCCTGCACTTTCGAGATTTATCTAAGCAGCAAGCCTCGCTAAAAGATTATTTTGCTAACCAACAGGTGCAAGCTTATTTAGAGGCGCTACCTACTGACGCAGTAACTACTGATCAATCCCCTGTTATCAATCGTCAGTCTTTTTCCCAGCATCCCCGGGAGACCGATCATTCCAGTGGTGTTTCTTTCAAATTTACTCAAGGTCAAACAGCTAATGTGGATTTGTTACAAATCCCAGATCATCATAGACAGGAACATCCTCACTTCACCCCAACTGGTGGGAACGCCCCGCCAGATAAATTTTCACGCAATACTAAATCACACACTGATGTAGGGAAAATTTCGGCGAATCAACCTAGAGCCAAAGCGGTGAAACATCATCCCCATGGTGCTACTAAGTCCACGCCTGAAGTCAAAAAGCGCAGGAGAAGAAAGCCGCGTCAACCTGTCAACCGCGGTTATCCGCAAAGGCAAACTGGGTTGACTCCCACGAAGATGGTAAAGAAAAGACTTATTTTGACTGTTTTTGGTTCTTTGGTAGGTATCTTACTGATTTGGCTGTTAGTTTCTACGACCTTTGGATGGGTAAAAAATTTGTTATTCCCGGAGCCGATTTTGTCAGGGGGACAGTTGTCTGTACAACTCAATGAACCACCAATCGATATCCCCGACCCAACTAGGGAGTTGGAACCCCCAAAAGGTTCTCTGAGTGATGCTATGGCCCAAGAAGTGATTCAAACTTGGTTATCTACTAAAGCTGAGGCTTTGGGTCCGAAATATAACCTGGATGGTTTACCACTGATTTTAACAGATACGATTATTTCTCAATGGCGGGGGCTTATGCAACAGGAGAGGTCACAGAATCGCCATCGGACATATCACCACACTGTGAATCTGGAATATGTTGATCAAAAATCGGATCGGGCTTTAGTGGTGGCTAGGGTCAGGGAGGTAACACAGTTCTATCAATTAGGCCAGATCAGAAATTTTAAGGATGAAACTTTGCGGGTGCGATACTCTTTAATTCGACAAGGGGATAGGTGGCGCATCGACGGTATGTCAGTGATTAATTAGATTGGTTTGACTGGCCCGCACTAAATTGACTCAGTTAAGCGCAAATGTCAATAGTCCATGACATTAGTTCTATGGTCTCCTACTCAATTTATCCACTTTGTCATGAAATCATGACAATTTGATCCCCAAACAGTTGATAAATGGGTAGAACCGGCAAAACAACGCCTGTAACCCCCTTGATTCCTACCCGGGTTTACTGCTTAATATTTAATTAATAAAAAAAGTAATTCGATCCCAAAGAAATGCTGATCATGGCATCATCTAGGAATCGAAAGGCTAAAAAAAGTAAAAAGTTAACAACTGGGCAAAACCAGAAGTCGGGAATCAGAAACTCATCTGGGACGGATAAGATTTGATTTTATAGGAAATTATATCACCCAGGTAAGTCATTTACCTTACAAACTACTGGAGTCCAAAATTATGGCAAAAGAGCGCCCACCACTAGAGGAGATGACACTCAGGCAATTACGGAAAGTTGCCAGTGAATATAGTATCTCTCGCTATAGCCGCATGCGTAAATCTCAGCTGCTGGCTGCAATTCAGGAAGTTCAACACAGTAAAGTATCCCTTAATCCAACTCGTTCACTGGAGGCGCAGGAAACCGTGGAAGCAGCAAAATTTGAATTAGGTCAAGAAGATCGTACTGGTGGTTCTCTGGCTGATGTTGATGAAGGAATCGCCGACCTACCACAAGGTTATGGTGAAAGCCGGATTGTACTGTTACCCCGTGATCCTCAATGGGCTTATGCTTACTGGGATATTCCCAATGAACATAAGGCGGAACTACGACAACAAGGGGGACAGCAACTAGCACTGCGCATCTACGATGTTAGCGATGTGGATCTTGACCTTCAACGTCCTCACAGTATTCAAGAGTATCCGGCTGACGAACTGGCAAGAGAATGGTATATTCCTATTCCAGTGAGCGATCGCGATTATGTGGTAGATATTGGCTACCGTACTGCTGACGGTCGTTGGTTAGTATTGGCACGTTCTGCAAGAGTCCACATTCCTCCTGTTTATCCATCTGACTGGATTGAAGACGCTTTTGTGACTGTCAACTTTGAAGAAGACCTGCGGGGTAAAACTGTTTACGAATTAGTTCCCCCTGGGAAGAAAGTTGTGGCTGCTGTGGAAGATAGCAGTAACGCTATATACGAGGAAATTTTCGGCTTGGCTGAGTCTGCTGAAGCTCAACGGGTTGCTGGTTCTCTGTTCGGTTCTATGCAGCAAGTACCTAGTTCTGCAGGTCCCCAAGAGTCCCTCAGTTCCTATGTCTTCCCCTCTGGTGTAGGTATGTGGGCTGTCCCCACTATGTCCGGTTTAACCATGTCTGGGGTAGGTATGTCTGGGGTAGGTATGTCTGTCGGTGCTGTACCAGTGCGTCCCCGCAAGTTCTGGTTAGTTGCTGATGCGGAGTTGATTGTTTACGGTGCAACTGAACCGGATGCTACTGTGACTATTGGTAACCGTGAAATTAAACTCAACCCTGATGGTACGTTCCGCTTCCAGATGTCTTTCCAAGATGGTTTAATTGATTATCCCATTGTGGCTGTAGCTGCTGATGGTGAGCAAACAAGGTCAATTCAAATGAAGTTTAATCGTGAGACTCCATCACGGAATACTAATACTAAGGATGAGGCTCTTTTAGAATGGTTTAGCTAAGTTGCCGTTTGAGAATGGTTTAGCTAAGTGTCTGATGATTATAAGGTGCAATTTTTTTTTCAAATTTTAGGTTGTTACCCGCTATATGGAGTTTATAGCGGGTTTTTATTTGTCTGGGAAGTCCAGATGTAGCCCATTGATGGAAGTAAAAGAGTTTGTGCTACCCAAAACACAAGTTTCTGATGTCAGACTTATCCTTTATTTTTGATCATCATTACCTTGACAATATTATGGGCTGTTTCATCTGGAATTGCTAAAGACTTCCACAAATAATTTAAAAGGTCTTCTTCTTCTTTAGTTACTTCACCATCTGCTAACGCCAAGTCTGTAGCTACAGCAAAAGCAGTTTCATATAAGTCATGGGGAAGAGAGGAAACTGCCAATTTAATAAAGCCATCAAATCCTTGGCGTTTGATGAGTGAGCACAACTTGTCAAACATCCTCCTGAGCACTTCACTGGGGTAGCTACGAAACAAATGCATTCGGTTTAAAGTTGCCATCATTGTATGAGCTTCTTCATCTGTTAGGTAGCCATCAGCAGCAACAGTCGCCAAAGTAATAGCTGCAAATGCTTCTGCGGGTCCCAAGACGGAATTATTTTGTGTTTGCAGATTAGAATTATTTCCGAATAAACCCATAATAGGAAAGTTTTCTCCTGGTAAATATGGTTATTATAAGCACCTTTAAAGTCAATGGCAAGAGTTTTTGATGTCAAATATTCGTAGTTGATAGTTGAAAAATGGCACATAAAAATAAGATTTACCTTGAGTATAAATTCCATGAATTATGTCATCTATCAAAAGATAGATATTTAATTTTGTCCTAGGGACTTAAAAGAAATCTCTTCTGGGGAAAAGTCAGAACTATAGCATTTCCCATGCTCGTGAGGTACATTTTTTTTTAGTTTGAGGGAACAGGGAACAGGGAATAGGGAATAGGGAACAGGGAACAGGGAATAGGGAATAGGGAATAGGGAATAGGGAATAGGGAATAGGGAATAGGGAACAGGGAATAGGGAATAGGGAATAGGTGTGTACTTCATTAGCCTGAAAAAGGCTATAATTACCATACAGCAGCCAAAAAAAGCCGGGTTTATGGTAGAGTTCCCAGACAGAAGATAAAAAAAACACAGCAAAGTTAATGCTGGGTTTAGAGAATGTTTGTCAAGTCATGATTAGTGTATCGAATATTTTTATATCCCCCTAAATCCCCCTTGAGAAGGGGGACTTTGACTCTAGTTCCCCCCTTTTTAAGGGGGGTTAGGGGGGATCAAGAAGTGTCTAAAATCACCTTATAAAACTTATCAAACATCCTCTAAGCTGTTAGTATTAATGTTTAGTTTTAGCTTGGGCTTTTAAGTGAGCAAATACTGATTTGTCGCCAATGTCTGGGGGGATGGCTTGGAAGACTTTACGCAGTGCAAATATTATTAACAAAATTGCCCACGCTCCTAATAAGACTCGTTCCCAGGCTGGGGGTAAAATTCCGACTAAATGACCTAGTAATAATACAGGGACAATGGCAGTTAATGCTTTGGTTTCCAGGCGGTTAAAACAAAAGGCTTCTTTAAAAAAAATACCTGTTAAGCCGACGAAGGTAAAACCTATACCAAATAATGTCAGGGGTTGGGTGTAAACTGTGATGGGTAAGGGTTGACTAGTAGATAGGGCTAAGACTAGGGCTGATATACTGCCGATCGCCCAGACTATTTGTAAGAGTCGGTGCAGTGCTACCATGTAGATGTGAATGGTTAATAAGCTGACACCTAGAGCTAAACTAAAACAGAGGTATAAGGGCGTGAGGGCGGCTATGGTTTGGGGTGTGTTGTAGAATAAGACTAAGGCGCTACCGATGGCAAAGGTTAGGGCTGCTACCATTAACCCAGTACGGTAAATAATCACGCTAGTGCGATCGCTTTGGTTAATAGTAAATTCCCCAAACTGACCTTGATAAACGGGTGCTGAGAGTGTTTCTGTAATCATGGTTAAATAGGCTTTGACAAAAATGCTATCCCATGGAGAGGCGGTTAGGCTGCGCCAAATTGTTTTCCAACGGTTTGGTTAAAAGAGCGCACTATAGAAATGATTGTATCAGCGTCATCGGGGGGGAAAACTCCCACGCGCGTCTAGCCGTGGGAGTGTCAACCTATTTTTTTCATCTACCTAAAAATAAAACTTCTAACTGGTCTTGGCAGTTAACTTGTAGTTGTAGGGAAGCATTGCCGGTGTTAATGGCAATTTCTACCCAGCCATGACTACCAACTAAAGCCGCCGGTTCCCCCACATTGACATCACTATAAGTCACATATCCGGGTATAGTCAACCCAGAAACTTGCACAGACCAATTTTTACCTAAGACGTATTCGCCAGGAATATTACTAATTAAGTTGCCAAAAGTATCAATATATTGAATGTAACCCCTAACTCCGGTGTTGGTTTCCTGACATTGCCCAAGATCCAACTTGACCAGAGAGGCGGTATCAATTTCTGCCCCTAACTGTTTTAAATCAATCCCCGCAGCCAGATGAGCGCCCACAGGTGCAAATATATCTCTACCGTGGAAGGTGTGGCTGGGTTGGGGTGTGCGCCAATATTGAGAGTTAGTCAGTTCTACGGCGCGAGTTGCCGGACTTTGAGACAACACACCGCTAAAGATACCATTATCTGGCCCTACTAGCAAGCCTTGGGGAAATTCTAGGGCGATCGCTCGGCGTTGACTTCCTACTCCGGGGTCTACCACGGCGACATATACTGTACCTACTGGGAAATAGGGGTAAGCATTCATCAGACAAAAACGCGCCGCGGCGATATTTTGCCGCGGTATTTTGTGTGTCAAATCAACTACCTTAATATGGGGATTGATTTGGGCGATCGCACCTTTCATGACACTTACGTAAACATCGCGATCGCCAAAATCGGTGAGCAGTGCGAGAATAGATGATTGATTGGTATGTGTTTGAGACATGAAACTAAGGGAGCAGGGGGTAGGGCATAGGATACCCCCAAAATCAAGCCTCTGCAATCATCAACTCTTTCTTTTCCGGGAGCGTTGATTATTTTTCTTCACATCTAACTCTTCCCGACGCAGTTCTTCTTGAGCCTCAACGGTATCTGTTTCTACCACCTTTTTCACTTTCACTTCTTCACGTAAAACAGCTTCCTTGCGTATTTCTGGAGTTTCTTCGTAAATATCCACCCGTGCAACTTCACCTTCACGGAAATCAACTTCACCGGGGGCCGCTATGCGTCCCGCATCTGTGGGGGTAGTGCGTTCAATGACTACCCGTTCTCTTTCCACCGGTACAGAAACTGTGGCTCTATCAGTTTCCACGTGCTTACCAACTGCAACCTCTCCGGTTTTCATCCGGGATTTATCAGCAACTAACCTTTCTTCATAAAGTTTGAGATTTTGGTGATTTTGCTGAGTAATATTGTATAGTTCTGGGTCGTGTTCGTAAGTATAAGTATCACGCCTGGGGGCTGTAGTCTCAGCATAAGCTGACGGGGTATCTAAAGGTGCTGTAGCCTCTACAGGTGTGGAAGTTTCTAAAGGTGTTTCTGCAAAGGGAGAGCGATAAACTCCCCGTACCCGCTCTTCATAATCGTAGTCAACCCGTTCGAGTTCGTCAAACTCCGGTAGGCTTTCTACTTGCTCCTTAGTGAGTCCTGTAGCATAGACCCGTCGGTCACCATAGCTAATGCGAGAGCGCCCAATTGGTAATAACACCTGTTTACCAAAAACCCAAAAACCTGTATCAACAACGAGATAACGAAAATGTCCTGTATCATCCACTAAAATATTTTTGACTGTGCCCACTCTTTCGTTATTGACATCTGAGTAGACATCAAAATCTCGGATTTCATAATTATCAAATTCAGTATTTGTATAGCCAGTACTCAAGTCTTGAAGTTTATAAAGAACCATATTACTGTTTACCTAAATCTCTACTTACAATCCTAAGATAAGTGAGATGAGATTATGTCTTGCTGGCGGGTGAGTTTGAGGAAGTTGTAATTTACTACTTCTAGTAGATTGACTGGTTAAGAAAATACTCAAATATATTTCTGGGGGAAGAGCCTATACGCCAGTTGGTAATATTTACCTTAGCCATAAGATGCTGCCTAATTTGAGATATAAAGCCTTTTTCAGTCTCATGAAGTACACACCAATTCCCTGTTCCCTGTTCCGGTGTTCCCTGTTCCCTCAAACTAAAAATTTTTGTATCTCACGAGCATGGGAAATGCTATAATTGTTTGAATCGATAGATAGATAACTATAGTAAATATCTGAAATATTATCAGTATAGATATAAATTTAAAGCTAATTAATTTGATTTAAATTAACGGAGGTATGTTTAAATGTCTAGTGCATTTAGTACATCTTTAGTCGCCCTAGGGCTAGCAGTAAGTTTAACATCTCCAGTTTTAGCACAGAATACTTTTCGTGATGTTCCTGGGGACTATTGGGCGCAACCATTCATTGAACGTTTAGCCCAAAGAAATATTGTTGTCGGATATCCAGATGGGACATTCCGACCGGAACAAGCTGTACAACGTGATGAGTTTGCGGCGATGCTTCGTCAAGCATTTGACCAAGAAGCAGTGCGGGAAATTGAAGATGGGAGTGTTTTCGCCGATGTCCCTCCGGGATATTGGGCTTCTCCAGCTATTGAGGAAGCCTATCAGCAGGGATTTATGAGCGCTTATCCGGGTGGTTTCTTTGCTCCCAATCAGCCAGTTTCCAGACTAGATGCTCTAGTCACCCTCACTAGAGGCTTGAATTTAACACCGGAAACTCGGCGGGTTGCGAGAAGACCGAGATACTTACCCCTGGCGATGACTTCTTTAATGCAGCCTTTAGTAGTAGCAACTGCGCCTAGTACACCTGTGGCTGCACTGGCGCGGGATTATTATACAGATGCCGGACAAATTCCCGATTATGCTATTAATGATGTAGGCATAGCTACACAGCGAAATATGGTGGTTAATTATCCCAATCCTAGGGTACTTAATCCTAATCAGGCTCTGAGGCGTTCTACTGCTGCGGCTTTTATCCACCAAGCTCTAGTAGATCAGGGGAGAATGGAACCTCTACCTAGTGATGTGGCGGCTTATAATTATATTGTGCGTCCAGAGGTTACCCAGGCTGCTCGGTAGTTGCTGGGTGGGTGTAGGGACGATTGATTAACCGTCCCTAGGTTCGGGTGTGGTTAGGGTTTTGGTTTGTAGGTAGAAGCAACGTGTAATTCTTTGAGTTGCTTGACATCTACGCCAGAAGGTGCATCTGTGAGCAAACAACGGGCTTGTTGTGTTTTGGGGAAAGCGATGACATCCCGAATGGATTCCTCACCGGCTAGTAACATAACTAAACGGTCTAAACCATAAGCAATTCCACCATGGGGGGGTGTGCCATATTCAAAGGCTTCGAGGAGAAAGCCAAACTTATCATGGGCTTCTTCGGTAGATAAACCAATGGCTGCAAATACTTGCTGTTGAATGTCCCCTTGATAAATTCGCAGACTACCGCCGCCAATTTCTAAGCCGTTTAATACTAGGTCGTAGGCTTGGGCGCGGGCGGTTTTTAGGTCACTCACATCTTCGGGATGGGGTGCTGTAAAGGGGTGATGTAGTGCTTCTAGGCGTTTTTCGTCGGCGTTCCACTCGAACATGGGGAAGTCTGTAATCCAGAGTAAGTTAATTTTTTCGGGATTGATTAATTTAAATTCCTTGGCGACGACTTGGCGTAATCTGTCTAGGGTTTTATTAACTGTGGCGGTGTCACCAGCGCCAAATAATAATAAATGTCCGGGTTTTGCACCTGTACGCTGCAAGATTTCCTGTTTTTGCTCTGGGGTGAGGTTGTCTTTAATAGCGCCTATGGTGTCGATTTCGCCATTTTCGCGGACGCGGATAAAAGCTAAACCTTTGGCTCCAGCTTCTGTAGCTTCTTTGAATAGGTCACCGCCTGGTTTGATGCGGACGTTAGAAATGACATCGTTACCTTGGGGTATGGGGAGTATTTTGACAGTACCACCATGGGCGATCGCATCCCGAAAAACTTTAAAACCGGAGTCTTGGAGGATATCGGAGACATTGACTAATTCCAAGCCATAGCGGGTATCTGGTTTATCAGTACCATAGCGTTCCATGGCTTGGGCGTAGGTGAGACGGGGGAATGGTAAGTTTAGCTCTATGCCTTTAACTGTTTTAAAGATATGAGCCACTAATTTTTCATTGAGGGCGATAATTTCCTCTTGAGACATGAAACTCATTTCCATGTCTAACTGGGTAAATTCTGGTTGTCTGTCGGCGCGCAGGTCTTCATCACGGAAGCAACGGGCAATCTGATAATATCTATCCATGCCCGATACCATGAGGATTTGTTTAAATAGCTGGGGTGATTGGGGTAAGGCAAACCACTCCCCGGGGTTAGAGCGACTGGGTAAGATGTAATCCCTCGCACCTTCTGGGGTGGAACGGGTGAGTACGGGGGTTTCTATTTCTATGAACCCTTCCAGGTCTTCTAGGTAGCGACGCATGGCTTTGACGACTTGATGACGCAATTGCATATTGTGCGCCATGCGTTCCCGTCGTAAATCTAAGTAACGATACCTCAGCCGCAGGTCTTCCCGGACATTTTCGGTTTCCACTGTGGAAACTTGAAATGGTAGCTGTTTGCGAACGCTGTTAAGTAGTGTAATTTTATCTGCGTAGATTTCTACTTCGCCGCTAGGGAGGCGGGGATTTAAGGATTCCTCCGGCCGTTGTGTGACTCTCCCGCTAATTTGGACAACATATTCATTCCGCAGGCTTTCACATTGTTTGTAAGCTACTATACGCATTTCTTTGAGTAAGGATTTCCCTTTATCCCAGTCCTCTTTCATATTTTGTTCGTCGTGGTTTTGGGGACTACCTTTCTTTTTCCAAAAATATTCAGCGTATGGCCTAATTTCTTCGTCCGTTGGGGTGCGTTGGGGGTCGCTGACAATTTGCACAATCCCGGAGCGATCGCGCAAATCTAAGAAGATCACGCCCCCATGATCGCGGCGACGGTCTACCCATCCATACAAGGTAACAGTTTCTCCAATATGTTTTTTTCGGAGTTCGCCGCAATAGTGAGTTCGCATAGGTGTTAGTTTGATTCTGTCGGGCTAGATGGGTTAGTAAATGTCAAGGCTTTCCCATTATCTAGCATCAATAGTAATTGTAGTTGTTACAGGTTCAGAAAAATTTTTTTTTGTGGCTTTTACTCCCCATTCTGCCAAATCAGTTCTAAACGTTCTTGGGCTACTTGCAAAGCTTTTGCTGGGGGTTGACCGAGCAAGCTGGACTCAATGGCTCTACCTAAGCTCTCGGATAAACGACTATATCCGGCAATAATCGGTCGAGCGCCTGCTGTGTGTATTTGGTCAATGAAGACTTTTAACCAAGGTTTGGCTGCTGCATATTCCTGATAGGCTTGACTTTGAGCAGATTTGAGGTTAACTGGTAAAAAACCTGTGCCAATACTCCATTCTGTTTGGAACTGTTCACTTAAAACATACTCTAAAAACTTCTGGGCGGCGGCTTCTCTTTGGGGTGTAGTTTTCATGACATACATATTTCCCGTCCCGGTGACTGTGGCTTGTGTGACACTTGCGGGAATAGGAAACACATCATAATCAATGTTAGACTTAGTAATATAAGTCCAAGGGCCGGTAATTTGCATGGCCACACGACCGCTTAAAAAGGCATCCTCTTCATAACCCCGTTCTGGGGGTGAGAGGGTGGCTGAACCGTCTTGTAATAGGTCTTGCCAAAATTGTAAGGCGGCGATCGCCCCTGGGTTTGTCAGGTCGGGCTGATCATTGCTGACTACCTCCCCCCCAGCACTCAATAAAAAGGGAAACCAACTAAATACAGTCCATTCGCCCTTACCCATGGGTAGTAACATTCCATACTGTTCTGGTCTTTGATCTCCATTCCGGTCTATGGTGAATTTTTTGGCGACTGCTCTGAGTTCTTCCCATGTCTTGGGTGTCTGGGTGATTCCTGCGGCTTGGAAAAGTTGGGGACGGTAGAAAATACCTATATTGCTAGTATAAAGAGGAATCGACCACAGTTGATTGTTTAATGTTAACTCCTCAAATAACTTGGGGTTAACTTCCGACTTACCTGGGAAGGTGGCTAACCAGTCATCTAAGGGGCGAATTGCTCCTAATTCCACTAACTGACCGGTAATCTGGGGGGAAAAGCTGAGAATATCCGGGGGGACATTCCCCACCACTGCGGCGAGGATTTTCGGTAATTGGTCAAGTCCAGCAAAAATAGATTCTACCTGAATATCAGCATGAGTTTGATTAAATTTATCCACCAGTTTGTTAAACACATCCCGGTTAACTGGTGGATTAATGCCTTGCCAAAGTGTCAAATGAATTACGCCATCGTCTTTTTGTGCTAAAGGTTGACAACCAGATAAGATAATGAAACATACACTCAGAACAATTGCCAGAATTAATCGATTCCCTACAGCACAAATGAACTGGTATAAAACACTGATTTCCTGTAGTAAGATGTTTTTTTTCATGCTGAACTAGTTAGCTGGATGGGGAAATTTGATTTAACTTTGCCAAAAATACTAAAAGTGAAAATATCTGTTTTATTCCAACGGCAATTTTGCTCCTGAATGTTTAGCTAGACAATCATTCAGCCAAGCTTCAAATCTTTCTCCCAAACCTGCCAAAGAATAGGATGCTTCTGCTTGTTCTCGACAGTGACTGCGATTAATTTGCCCGAGGTTGCCGATGGCTTCTACCAGTCCATCCACACTATCCGGCTCTACCAGCCATCCTGTTTTACCTGAATGGACAATTTCACTAGGTCCACCCCGACTATAAGCAATTACAGGTACACCGCAAGCCAGAGCTTCTATGCAAACATTACCAAAGGCTTCTACCCATCGGTGAGTCATTAATAAACCCCGGCATTTTCCTAATTCTTCCTGGAGTGCGGAAGTGGGTAAAAATCCCTCATAACTAAAGGGTGCCGAAGGAAACTGAGCTTTAATCCATTCCCAGTAATCAGTATTTTGTAGTTTGCCCCAAATTTTCAAAGGAATCTGGGTTTTGTTCACTGCTGCAATGGCATCTTCTAGTCCTTTTTCCGGAGAGATACGCCCCATCCATCCCAAATATTCCTGGGGGTGCAGATTACATTGATAAAGACTCATATCTAACCCATTTGGTAGACAGCGACAGGAGGAAGCAAAAGGAAAGGTTTGTCCTTGGGCGCGAGTATGCACTCCGATGGTTCCTGGGTAGCGTAAAGCTACAGCATTGATTACTTCATCCATGACTGTAGACAAAGACCCCATAGATACTAAATGGGCTACAGGACGGTGTAAAAAAGGGGTAAGATAAAAGGGTAACCAATCATAGCCAAAATTTAGTAGGATATCAAACTCTGACTGTAACTCCCTTGCTATTTCCCACATTCGTCCTAAAACACTGCCTGCGTTAATAGAAACTGGGCTTGTTCTTTCGTAATTTTGTGCAAGAGGGGGGGGGTCTCCAGCAACTTCTATCACTTGGCCATGGGCAGAATGAGATCCCTGGGGTGCGATGATAGTAATACTAT
This sequence comes from Anabaena sp. CS-542/02, assembly GCF_028331085.1. Classification (NCBI taxonomy): domain Bacteria; kingdom Bacillati; phylum Cyanobacteriota; class Cyanophyceae; order Nostocales; family Nostocaceae; genus Anabaena; species Anabaena sp. CS-542/02. The sequence continues at coordinate 876 of NZ_JAQMTM010000016.1, read as the reverse complement.
GGTTACGGTCACTTAAAGAGTGAACTACGTTTCTCACAGTTAATTCTACCCCTCCTCCTTCCCCCGAATCTAAAAAACCAACTGGTGTAGAGACACATAGTATACGCATGAGGGTATGGGGTGTTAAGGCTAGCAATAAACAATATAATATATTTTTTTATTTACCCGGTTTTTATTTAATGCCATAACTGTAGAGATATTGCCAGGAATTTATCCACATTATTTGGTATAAATATCTATTAAGCTTTATTAATACAGTATAGAGCCGAACAAATGGGGCTAAGTGACAAAATAGTTTGTTGTTTAGAAGTGCCCGAGGGTGAGAATTATGATACAATTATTTGTTTTGATGTTTTAGAGCATTTACCAGATCCTGTTGAATGTTTACTTGACTTTGAGCAATGGTTAAACCCAGAGGGTAAAATGATCTTAAATTGGTATTTTTTTAAGGGGTTTAATCAAGAATACCCGATGCACCTAGATGATCCTCAAGTGATAGAGAAGTTCTTTATGAAGCTGCAAAGTCAATTTTTAGAGGTGTTTCACCCCTACCATATTACTGGGCGTTGTTATCGGAAATTATTAAACTGACTTGTACGGTTATTGCGATCGCAGCTAACCATAAAACCGAACCGAGTCCAGGGAGATTTCGTTTAAGGTGTGAATTAGGAAGCTTGAGATTAAGCTCAGTGAGAGAGCCAAGAGATTGAGACAATCAGCAGTTATTCCGAGAGTTATGACCATGGGATTTTGCGCTTAACCTTACCCAAAGCTGAAGCAGAGAAATACAAAGCTGTGAAAGTAAATCTCGGTTAGGGTGGGGGGACTAGGTAAGCCTAATACTTAGTCCCCTATCCTCAAGATGAAAATTGCCAT